>NZ_JAMYRK010000011.1:0-134921 GCF_040321335.1 Mesorhizobium sp. M0437 | reverse complement strand
CTGGCTCGGGCGAAAGCTGCGGCAAAGGCAGCAAAGGCGCGACCAAAGGCCTCCGGGTCGAGCAGACGCAGCAGCCGCGAGAAGGTGTCGTGGCTGGGAGCTGCGTCATAGTCGATCAGCCGCGACAGCGCCTGCTTGCGCTCCTGCGCGAACAGGGCAAATTCCGTCGCATTGCTGGCGCCGCACAGGCTTGCTGCGATCATCATCACGATCAGGTCGCCAAGCCGGTGTGTGGCGTTGGGCGCGCGTGGATCAGGCACCGCGCCAAAGTAGCTCTCAAGGCAGGAAATGGCAGTCGCTCCTTCGCTCAACTGCCTCTCCAAAGAATCCTTTCTCAGCCTAAACTCAACCCCAAAATCGCCATATGCGATTCCCCTGCCCACGAGGGGGGAGATTGGCAGCCTCGATATCCCGGCCAAGCTTGCGACGTTGAAGATTGGCGAAAACAGACGCGACAGCCAATCTCCCCCCTGGAGGGGGAGATGTCCGGCAGGACAGAGGGGGGCGCGACAGGATGCCGACTTCGCAGGCTGGCCGTCGCGTTCTTTCTCGCCTTCCTCCTCGCCACCCCGGTCTCCGCCGCAAAAATCGACGACCAGTTCCACGCCTGGCTCAGCAACGACCTCTGGCCCGAAGCCAAGGCCAAAGGCATCTCCAGGAAAACCTTCGATGCCGCCTTCGAAGGCGTCAGGCCGGACCTGAAGCTGCCCGACCTGGTGAAGCCGGGCGAGAAGGCCACGACGCCGCAGAAGCAGCATCAGGCCGAGTTCGGTTCGCCGGGCGCCTATTTCGCTGAAAAGATAGTCCGAGCGGTGACCGCCGGCGGCCGCACCCGCGAGGCGACCAACGCTGGGACTCTTGCCGCGATCGAGAAACGCTACGGCGTGCCTGGCGAAGTGCTGCTGGCGATCTGGGGCCGCGAGAGCGGCTTCGGCGCGGCGAAGATGCCTTATGACGCCTTCGAGGTGCTGGGCACCAAGGCGTTCATGTCGACCAAGAAGGAATTCTTCCGCACCGAGCTCTTGGCTGCGCTCGAGCTCGTCGAGCGCGGGCTTGCCCCGGTCGGCGCGATGAAATCGTCTTGGGCAGGCGCGCTTGGCCAGCCGCAGTTCATGCCGACATCGTTCCTCAAGCATGCCGTCGATTTCGATGGCGACGGCCGCACCGACATCTGGAATTCGACGCCCGACATACTGGCATCGATCGCCAATTATCTCGTCCATTATGGCTGGGTCAGGGGCCGCGGCTGGGGCTTCGAGGTGACTGTGCCGGACAGCGTCTCGTGCTCGCTCGAAGGTCCGGACCAGGGCAAGAAGATTTCCCAATGGGCTGATATGGGCATCAGGCGTGTGTCGGGTAAACCGTTCCCGGCGAGCGAACTGAAAGCCGAGGGCTTTCTTTTGATGCCGGCCGGGCGTAGCGGCCCGGCCTTCATCGTCACCCCCAATTTCTATGTGCTGAAGCAGTATAACACCAGCGATCTCTATGCCCTGTTCATCGGCCATGGCGCCGATCGCATCGCCCATGGCGACAGCAATTTCTCGGGCAATTGGGGCGCGGTCGGCGGGCTCTACCGCTCCGACATCGCCGCCCTGCAGCGGGCGCTGGAAGCTAAGGGCTACGATGTCGGCAGCGCCGACGGCCTGCCTGGCTTCAAGACGCGCCGCTCGATCGGCAAATGGCAGGCCAGCAACGGCCGTTCCGCTACCTGCTTTCCCGACGCCGACCTGGTTACCGCGCTGAAATAGCCGGATTTTTGCACCGCCGGTCTGGCCCAATCGACCGTTCTGCAAATGCTCGTTGCCGCGCTCGAAACCGCCGGATATGGTGAACCGGAACCGCACAAAAAATTGCCGAGACAACGGTCCGGGGATCACCGTTCGACGCGGCAAGAAATGCCACAACTCTGAGCCGGGAACTCAGGTCAACAAAAACAGGGAACAGTTAAAATGATGATGGAAAAGTTTGCTCTACGCTCCCGCTTCTTGCTCGCGGGCGCGGCCATGTCCGCGCTGCTTCTGGCCGGTGCGCCTGCCTTCGCGGTCACGCCCGCCGACACGCTGGTCGAGGGTTTCGCCATCGACGACATCATCACCATGGATCCGGGCGAAGCATTCGAATTGTCGACCGCAGAGGTCACCGGCAACACCTATGATCTTCTGGTACGCCTCGACCTCAGCGACACATCCAAGGTCAAGGGCGATCTCGCCGAAAGCTGGAGCGTCTCCGACGACGGCCTGACCTACACATTCAAGCTCAAGCCCGGCCTCAAATTCGCCTCCGGCAATCCGATCACGGCGGCCGACGTCGCCTATTCGTTCGAACGCGCCATCAAGCTCGACAAGAGCCCGGCCTTCATCATCGGCCAGCTCGGCCTCAATGGCGGCAACGTCACCGACAAAGCCAAGGCCGTCGACGATACGACCTTCCAGTTCACCGTTGACAAGGCCTATGCGCCAAGCTTCGTCTTGAACTGTCTGTCGGCGACCGTCGCCTCGGTCGTCGATGCCAAGCTGGTTAAGGAGCATGTCGCCGCGGTCACGCCGAGCGCCGACTACAAATGGGACAATGATTTCGGCAACGCCTGGCTGAAGACCGGCTATGCCGGCTCCGGTGCCTTCAAAATGCGCGAATGGCGGGCCAACGAGGCCGTCGTGCTGGAGCGCAACGACAATTACTACGGCGAAAAAGCCAAGCTTGCCCGCGTTATCTATCGCAATATGAAGGAAAGCTCGGGCCAGCGCCTGGCGCTCGAAGCCGGCGATATCGACGTCGCCCGCAATCTTGAGCCGAACGACCTCGATGCCATCGCCAAGAATGCCGACCTCACCACCACCTCGGCGCCGAAGGGCACCGTCTATTACATCAGCCTCAACCAGAAGAACCCGAACCTCGCCAAGCCCGAAGTTCGCCAGGCGTTCAAATATCTGGTCGACTACGACGCCCTGGGGTCGACCATCCTCAAGGGCATCGGCGAGATCCATCAGACCTTCCTGCCGAAAGGCGTGCTCGGCGAGCTGGACGAAAACCCGTTCAAACTCGACGTTGCTAAGGCCAAAGAGCTGCTCGCCAAGGCCGGCCTCGCCGACGGCTTCAGCGTCACCATGGACGTGCGCAGCGTCCAACCGCAGACCGGCATGGCGGAATCGATCCAGCAGACGCTGGGACAGGCCGGCATCAAGCTGGAGATCATCCCCGGCGACGGCAAGCAGACGCTGACCAAATACCGCGCCCGTAACCACGACATCTATATCGGTCAGTGGGGCCAGGATTATTTCGATCCGAACTCCAATGCCCAGACCTTCGCCAGCAACCCCGACAATTCGGATGAAGGCAAGACCAAGACCCTTGCCTGGCGCAACGCCTGGGACATCCCGGACCTGACCAAGCAGACCGAAGCGGCCCTTGTCGAGAAGGACGCGGCCAAGCGCGCCGCAATGTACCAGGATCTCGAGAAGAAGATCCTCGATACCAGCCCCTTCGTCATCATCCACCAGCAGCTGGAAGTGGCCGGCCTGCGCAAGAGCCTCAAGGGCTTCGCGCTCGGCCCGAGCTTCGACACCAACTTCGTCGGTCCCGTCTCGAAAGAGTGACGCCGGCGGACGCGCCGCATGAGTGTGGCTGAAAGCGAAGTGACGGCAGGGCGCGGTGGCGCCCGTGCTGTTGCCGTGGCCTCATCGATCGCCCGGTTCCTGGTTATCGCGATAACGACCTATCTAGGTCTGCTCGCGGTGACTTTCTTCATCGGCCGTGTCATTCCGATCGACCCGGTGCTGGCAGTGCTCGGGGACCGGGCGCCGGCCAATGTCGTCGAGCGCACGCGCCGCGAGATGGGCCTCGACCTGCCGCTGGTCGAGCAGTTCTACATCTATGTCAAACATGCCCTGAACGGCGATTTCGGCACTTCGGTGCTGACCACCAATCCGGTGATGACAGATATCCGCCGCGCCTTTCCGGCAACCCTCGAACTGGCGACGCTGGGGACGCTGATCGGTTCGGTGATCGGCGTGCCGCTCGGTGTGCTGGCCGCGGTGCGGCGCGGCAGCATCATCGACCAGATCGTGCGGATCATCGGCCTTGTCGGCTATTCCGTGCCGATCTTCTGGCTGGGGCTGCTGGCGCTGGTGCTGTTCTACGCCAAGCTGCAATGGATCGCCTTTCCCGGCCGCCTCGACGTCGTCTACGAATACACCTTCACGCCGATTACCGGCTTTTATCTGCTCGATGCACTCTGGCAGCGGCAGTGGGACGTATTTGCCGATGCCTTCCGCCACATCATCCTGCCGGCCTCGCTGCTCGGCTATTTCTCGCTCGCCTATATCAGCCGCATGACACGCTCGTTCATGCTGAACGAACTCACCCAGGAATATATCGTCGCGGCGCGCGCCAAGGGCCTGTCGGAAACGCGCATCATCTGGGGCCACGCGCTGCGCAACGCCGCGGTGCCGATGGTCACGGTGATCGCTCTGTCCTATGCCGGGCTGCTCGAAGGCTCGGTGCTGACCGAGACGGTGTTTTCGTGGCCGGGTATCGGCCTCTACATCACCAATTCCCTTCAGAACGCCGACATAAACGCCGTGCTCGGCGGCACCATCATCATCGGCTCGGTCTTCATCGCCATCAATCTACTCTCCGACCTGCTCTACCGGCTGCTCGATCCAAGGACCAAGGCAGGATGAGGACCAAGACAGGATGAGCACGGAAGCGATTCAAACCCGCCGCGACTGGCTGCTCAGCGAGCGGCCGGCGTCGCGCGTGCAGGCGAGGCTCGGCCGCGCCTATGTGGCGTGGCGGCGCTTTTCCGCCAACCGGCTGGCGTTTCTCGGGCTGCTCATCATCGTCGCCCTGCTGGTGGTCGCGGCGTTCGCCGATGTGCTGGCGCCCTATTCACCGACATTCGGCGACCTCAAGGGCTCGCGGCTCCTGGCGCCGAGTGCGGCGCACTGGTTCGGCACCGACGATCTCGGCCGCGATATCTATTCGCGCATCATCTTCGGCTCGCGCTGGACACTCTACGTCGTCGTTTTGGTTGCCATTATCGCCGCGCCCATCGGCTTGCTGGTCGGCACCGTCGCCGGTTACGCCGGCGGCTGGACCGATGCGATCCTGATGCGCATCACCGACATCTTTCTCGCCTTTCCGAAGCTGATCCTGGCGCTGGCCTTTGTCGCGGCGCTCGGCCCCGGCATCGAAAATGCCGTGCTTGCCATCGCCATCACCTCGTGGCCTCCCTATGCCCGCATTGCCCGCGCCGAAACGCTGACGGTGCGCAATTCCGATTATATCAAGGCGGTGCAATTGATGGGCGCCTCGCCGTTTCGCATCGTGCTTCGCCACATCATGCCGCTGTGCATCTCCTCGCTGATCATCAGGGTGACGCTCGACATGGCCGGCATCATCCTGACCGCTGCCGGCCTCGGCTTCCTCGGCCTCGGCGCGCAGCCGCCGCTGCCCGAATGGGGCGCGATGATCGCGTCGGGCCGCCGCTTCGTGCTCGACCAGTGGTGGGTGGCGGGTGCTCCGGGCTTTGCCATCCTCATCGTCAGCCTCGGCTTCAACCTACTCGGCGACGGACTGCGCGACGCGCTCGATCCCCGAAGCGGTGACCAATGAGTGGCGACCAATGAGCACGCTTCTCGAAGTCGACGACCTGCGCGTTACCTTCCCGACGCGCACCGGCCTGATCGAGGCAGTGCGCGGCGTTTCCTTCTCGCTCGGCCGCGAGCGGCTCGGCATCGTCGGCGAGAGCGGTTCGGGCAAGTCGCAGACCGGCCGCGCCATCATGGGCGTCACCCCGCCGCAGGCCGATGTGACCGCGAAGACGCTCGCTTTTGACGGCATCGACCTGCTGGCCGCCTCGGCGCGCGAGCGCCGCGCGCTGCGCGGCAAGCGTATCGCCATGATCCTGCAGGATCCGAAATATTCGCTCGACCCGGTGATGAGCATCGGCCGCCAGATCGTCGAGACGCTGCGCACGCATGAGAAGGTCTCCAAGGCCGAAGCCCGCGACCGCGCGCTGGCCATGCTGGAGGCTGTGCAGATCCGCGATCCGGCCCGTGTCTTCGACCTGCATCCGCACGAGGTTTCCGGCGGCATGGGCCAGCGCGCCATGATCGCCATGATGCTGATCGCCGGGCCGGAAATGATGATAGCCGACGAGCCGACCTCGGCACTCGACGTCACTGTCCAGCTCGACGTGCTCGGCATCCTCGACCGGCTGGTCAGCGAGCGCGGCATGGGGCTGATCTTCATCTCGCACGATCTGCGCCTGGTCTCGTCCTTCTGTGATCGTGTCATCGTCATGTATGCTGGCAAGGTGGTCGAACAGCTCAAAGCCTCGGAGCTCGGCCGCGCCCAGCATCCCTATACGCGCGGCCTGCTCAACTGCATGCCCAAGATCGGCGCCGACCGTCACCCGCTGCCGGTGCTCGACCGCAAGCCGGAGTGGGCAGCATGACGGCAGCCCTTTCCGTCGACAGGCTGGAGGTGGTCTTCGACCGCTTCCGCGCGTTGAAAGGCGTCAGCCTCGAGGTCGAATCCGGTGAATCCTTCGGCTTGGTCGGCGAGTCCGGCTCCGGCAAGTCGACGTTGCTCAGGGCAATCGCCGGCCTGGCGCCGGCCGCATCAGGCACCATCGCGGTCAACGGCAAAACGCTCGGCGCGCGTCGCGACAAGGCGTTCTACCGCGAGGTGCAGATGGTCTTCCAGGACCCGTACGGTTCGCTGCACCCGCGCCAGACCGTCGACCGCCTGCTGCAGGAGCCGCTCGCCATTCACGGCTTCACCCACGGCGAAAAGCGCATCCAGCGGGCACTCGACGAGGTCGGCCTTGGCACCGGGTTCCGTTTTCGCTATTCGCATCAATTGTCCGGCGGTCAGCGCCAGCGCGTGGCGATCGCCCGCGCCCTGATTCTGGAACCGTCGATCCTGCTGCTCGACGAGCCGACCTCGGCGCTCGACGCTTCGGTGCAGGCGGAGGTGCTGAACCTGCTGGAAGAGATCAGGCGCCGCCGCAAGCTGACCTTCCTGATGGTCAGCCACGACCTAGCCATCATCACCCACATGTGCGAACGGCTGATGGTGATGCAGAACGGCGAGGCGATGGAGAATCTGACCGCGGACGATCTTGTCGAACGCCGTGTCACCAAGGATTATACGCGCAATTTGCTGAGGGCCAGCGAGGGGTTCGTGCGGACGGCGTGAGTAGGCTTGCTTTCAATTCCCCGCGTCGTGTTCTTTCGCGCCCCCCTCTGGCCTGCCGGCCATCTCCCCCACGGGTGGGGAGATTGGCTGTCACCACTGATTTCGCCAATCGCCAACGTTATAGAAGGAACGCTGCCGACGAAGCTGCCAATCTCCCTCCTTGTGGGGGAGATGTCCGGCAGGACAGAGGGGGGCGCGAAGGAACGGGACTTGGCAACTTTGTGTCAGGTCGCCCGCCGGACGGGCAGGCCCAATCACCCGCCGCCAGTGCCAACTTGAGGAAAACCTGAAATAAGCCCAGAAGAGTCTCAACAGCCATCAAACGAGAGCGGGCGCCGGCCCGGTGAGGGATACGATGACAAATTCAGCCATTTCCGAACGCAAGAGCCAGTCGATTTCGCGCGGCGTCGGCATGACCACTCAGATCTATGCCGATCGCGCCGAAAACTCGGAGATCTGGGATGTGGAAGGCCGCCGCTACATCGATTTCTCGTCCGGCATCGCCGTCGTCAACACCGGGCACCGTCACCCCAGGGTGATCGAAGCGGTCAAGGCGCAGCTCGACCGCTTCACCCACACCTGCTATCAGGTCGTGCCCTATGAGAGCTATATCAGGCTGGCCGAACGGCTGAATGGCATGCTGCCCGGCAAGTTCGACAAAAAGACGATTTTTGTCACCACCGGCGCCGAGGCGGTCGAGAACGCGATCAAGATCGCCCGAAACGCCACCGGCCGGCCGGCGGTCATCGCTTTTTCCGGCGGCTTTCACGGCCGCACCTTCATGGGCATGGCACTCACCGGCAAGGTCGTGCCCTACAAGGTCGGCTTCGGCGCCATGCCGGCGGATGTCTTCCATGCGCCGTTCCCGGTTGCACTGCACGGCGTGTCGGTCGCCGATTCGCTGGCTGCGCTCGACCGGCTGTTCAAGGCCGACGTCGATCCGGCCCGCGTCGCCGCGATCATCGTCGAGCCGGTCCAGGGCGAGGGTGGCTTCTACGAGGCGCCGCGCGACTTCATGACCGCATTGCGCAAGATCTGCGACCAGCACGGCATGCTGCTGATCGCCGACGAGGTGCAGACCGGCTTTGCCCGCACTGGCAAGATGTTCGCCATGGACCACCACGAGGTGGCGGCCGACATCACCACCATGGCCAAGAGCCTGGCCGGCGGCTTCCCCTTGGCGGCGGTCACCGGGCGTGCCGAGATCATGGATGCGCCGAACCCCGGCGGACTCGGCGGCACCTATGGCGGCAGCCCGATCGGCGTCGCCGCGGCGCATGCCGTGCTCGACGTCATCGACGAGGAGAAGCTCTGCGACCGGGCCAACACGCTGGGCAACCGGCTGAAGCAGCGCCTGCAAGCGATCCGCGACGAAGCCCCGGAAATCGTCGATATCAGAGGCCCCGGCTTCATGAACGCGGTCGAGTTCAACGATGTGACGAAGGGGCTGCCGTCGCCGGAACTCGCCAATGCGGTCCGGCTGAAGGCGCTCGACAAGGGCCTGATCCTGCTGACCTGCGGCGTCTACGGCAACGTCATCCGCTTCCTCGCGCCGATCACCATCCAGGACGGAGTCATGAACGAGGCGCTCGACATCCTGGAAAGTTCGATCCGCGAGGCCTGCGCCGCCTGAGCGGCGAGGATATCGCCTAGGATTCAACTGCGGCGAAGGCCGAGATAGGTGGCAAGCCGCCGTTCAACGCCCTATGCGAGCACGAAATTCGGCAGTCGAATTGGTGCGTGGAAACGGTTCGGAAGGCAACTGTACACCGAGAAAGGCACAAAGCGGCTCCCACCCTTCGGAGGCCTGATAAGTAAGAAGGCGTTCAGGTGGCAGCGTTGATTTCACGGAAGCGTTATGTGCTTCATAGACAGCGATTGCGTGATCACGGTTATCAAATCGACCGCCAAAGACAGTGTTTCCAACCACCGCCACACCAAAGGACTGTGGATCATTGGTAGCAGCATCCATCGTGAGCCCTATTGTTTGCGCCATGCTGTCATACCAGGCTTCCGGGTCACGAACTGTCAGGATAACCTTTGCATGAAGGTAGTGGTCACTCACTTCGCGCCAAAAATGCGCCGTTGGCCAATCGACGGCGGAAAGATAGCCGGCATATGCCGCATCCCAGGTCGGGAGTTGTCCCTGTCCGGCGGCGCGCCACAGCGCCTTCTGCTCGGGATTGGCGTGGACATCTGCCATGTGATGACACGGCCCGAACCCAAGATGCTCCAACGCGAGCTTCAGCGAATATGTGCCAGTGCGACCCATGCCTGCGCCAATGACATATAGAGCGATGAGCACCCCCCGACGAATTTCAATTGGTCAAAATACCGCTGTTTCCTTTACTTCGCTATATATTTTGAAGGTCAGCTCCCGGTCGAACTTGGTCATTCAGGGTGATTGGGTTTGATCTTATCCCGCAGCGCGGACAGGCTCCTGGAAGGCGGCGAGCGCCGCCTTCAGTCCACCCGGCCCGGTCGCGACAATCTGCGGCGACGGCGAAAAGCCGGCGCCGAGCATCTTGCGGCCAAGCAGGTGGTCGCCGGGCCGGTTGACCGATTCGATGCCGAGCAGCCGGCTTCCGGCATAGTGGTAGATCGAGAATTTGTTCTCGGCCACGTCGCCCAGCACGACATGGCTGTCGCCACCCGCAATCAGGCCGACCATCTGCAGCTTCATGTCGCCGATATCGGACCAGAACCACGGCACTGCCGAGTAATTGTCGGTGTGGCCGACGATGGTGCGCGCGGCGAGCCGCGCCTGGTCAGTGGCGTTCTGTACCGATTCCAGCCGCACATCGCCGCCGGTGAACCAGTGCCGGTAGGAGGCGGCATCGCCGATGGCGAGGATTTCCGGCACCGACGTACGCATCTGCTGGTCGACGCGGATGCCGTTGCCGATGGCAATGCCGGCGGGTTCGGCCAGTTCGACATTCGGCACGACGCCAATGCCGATGACGACCATCTGCGCCGGCAATCTTTCGCCGGATGAGGTGATTGCAGCCGAAACACGGCCGTTCTCGTCCTCCAGCCGTTCGATGGTGGTGCCGGTAAGGATGCGCACACCGGTGGCCTCCAGCCGCAGGCGCACATGGCCGGCGATGACCGCTGCCACGGCGCGGCCGAGCAGCCGGTCGACCGCCTCGACCACCGTAACCTTGCGGCCTGCCGCGGTGAGCGTCGCGGCAATCTCCAGGCCGATGAAGCCGCCGCCGAGGATGACGACCTCCTCGCTTTGCGCGCTCAATTCGCGGATCAGGCGGGCATCGCCGAGCGAGCGCAGCGACACAACGCCGGAAAGCTCCGAACCCGGCAGCGGCAGCAGGCGCGGCCGCGCGCCGGTGGCGAGGACAAGCCGGTCGAACGGCAACACACCGCCGCCCGAGATCCCCAGCCTGCGGCCGCCGACATCGATGCGCTCGATCCGGAGGCCTGGCCGGAAGTCGATGGCGCTGCCGGTATAAAAAGCCTCGCCGCGCAACGGCTGCGGCTTTGCTTGCTGATCCTTGATGAAGGTCTTCGACAGCGGCGGCTTGTGATAGGGCAATTCGTTTTCGTCGCCGACCAGGATCACCGGGCCGTCATAGCCTTCTTCGCGCAGGCTGGCGGCCGCTTGCACGCCCGCATGACCCGCACCGACAATGACGATCCCGTTCTTCATAACAGCCCGATTCCTCATCCAAATCTAGGACGTCTCGCCAGGTGGCGATTGTCCGACGCCGCCGCAAGAGCGCCGATCCGGGTCGCACCCGGAACGGCCGCCTGTCAACTGCGTCATGCGCCGGCATTCCTCATACGTCGGTGTTAAAGTTGACAGTTCTAGTTTAGAATAATTCTAAACTGTTGTTTCAATTGAAGTTTTTCTATGCCACCAGTTGACATCCGGCGTCTTCGCCGTTTTATGGAAGCTCGCGCGTCAGCGCATCCCTTTGATGTCTGGGCCTTGAACCCTTTCGATTGGAGGCATTTCGGTGTCTTTCTTCCGCGAACCGCGCGATGGCGCGACCCTTCTTTGCCCGCTGGCAACTGCCCGCCGCGGCGCCGGCATTTCATTGATTCCCGAGGAGAGACAGTCATGAGAACGATGATGACCGCGCGGTATGGCGGCAGGCTTGCAGCGATCGGCGCCACGGCGATGCTGACGGCGGCTGTGTTCGTGCTGCCGGCCAAGGCGCAAACCGATGCCAAGGCGGTCATCAAGACCTATTCCGACATTGCGCTCGCCAAATACGAGGATTCGCTGATCACGGCCGAGGCGCTCGACAAGGCTGTCGATGCGCTGCTCGCCAAGCCATCTGCCGAAACGCTGAACGCCGCCCGCGAGGCCTGGAAGGCATCGCGCGTTCCCTATCAGCAGACCGAGGTCTATCGCTTCGGCAATGCCATCGTCGACGACTGGGAAGGCAAGGTGAACTCCTGGCCGCTCGACGAAGGCTTGATCGACTATGTCGCCAAGAGCTACGGCACCGAGTCGGACGCCAACGCGCTCTACACCGCCAATGTGATCGCCAACAAGTCGATCGAGATCAACGGCAAGAAGGTCGACGCCACCGAGCTGACGCCGGAGTTCCTCTCCGGCACACTGCAGGAGGCCGGCGGTATCGAGGCCAATGTGGCGACCGGCTATCACGCCATCGAATTCTTGCTTTGGGGTCAGGACTTACACGGCACCGGTCCGGGCGCCGGCGAACGGCCCTACACCGATTACGACCTCGCCAATTGCACCGGCGGCAATTGCGACCGTCGCGGACAGTATCTGAAATCGGCGAGCGACCTTCTGGTTTCCGATCTAAAGGATATGGTCGACGACTGGAAGGAAGGCGGCGCCGCCCGCAAGAACCTTGTCGATGGCGAGCTGAACGCCGCCATTTCGACCATCTTCACCGGCATGGGCTCGCTGTCCTATGGCGAGCTCGCCGGAGAGCGGATGAAGCTCGGCCTCTTGTTGCACGACCCGGAAGAGGAGCACGATTGCTTCTCCGACAATACCTACAACTCCCATCTTTACGATGCGATCGGCATCCGTGCCGCCTATCACGGCAGCTACAAGCGGCTCGACGGCACTGTCGTCGAGGGGCCGTCGGTGGCCGACATGGTCAAGGCGGTCGACCCGGCGGTTGACAAGGAATTGTCGGACAAACTGGACGTCACCGTCGCCAAGATGGAGGCCATCAAGGCGCGGGTGCTTGCCGGCGAGGCCTATGACCAGCAGATCGGAGAAGGCAACACGGAAGGCAATGCCACTGTGCAGGCGGCGATCGACGCGCTGGTCGATCAGACCAAGTCGATCGAACGCGCCGTCGGTACCCTGAAGCTCAATGCGATAGCCTTCGAGGGCTCGGACAGCCTCGATTCACCGGACAAGGTGTTCCAATAGACTATCGAAACCACCAGCCACGCGACGCAACGAAGCGACGTTAGCCAGAGCGACAAATGCTGATCTGCCATTGCAACATCATCACCGAAAAGGAGATAGAGCAGACGATCGTCGGACTGCTGGATGAGGACCCCTGGCAGCTGATCGTGCCGGCGAAGGTCTATCACGCCATGCACAAGCGCGGTCGCTGTTGCGGCTGCTTCCCAAATGTGGTCGAAACGATCATTCGGGTCACCGAAAATTACCATGCCCGCTCGGCGGCGAGTGGCGTGGACATCGTTTCACACCTGGATCGCGTCAGAGGCCTGCGCGTCCAATACGGGAGCAGAACCCATGAAAGGCGAACAGCAGATCATAGAGCGGCTTAACGAGGCTCTGTTTCTGGAACTTGGGGCGGTCAATCAATACTGGGTGCATTTCCGGCTGCTGGAAGACTGGGGATACGCCAAGCTGGCGAAGAAGGAACGCGCTGAATCGATCGAGGAGATGCACCATGCCGACCGGCTCGTGGCGCGCATCATCTTCCTCGAGGGCCATCCGAACCTGCAGTCCGTGGCGCCGCTGCGCATCGGGCAGAATGTCAAGGAAGTGCTCGAATCCGATCTGGCCGGCGAATATGACGCGCGCACCGCCTACAAGCGTTCGCGCGAGGTTTGTAACGAAGCAGGCGACTACGTGACGATGAAGCTGTTCGAGGAATTGCTGGCTGACGAGGAAGATCACATCGACTTCCTCGAGACGCAACTCGACCTGCTCGCCTCGATCGGCGAAGAAAAGTACGGCCAACTCAACGCAGCGTCGGCCGACGAGGCGGAATAAGGACATGCCGGAATGCGGCGCCCCCTAGATTTCATGCGCCGCTTGCGGCCGGCCGGGCATTGTGGCCTGCCGCCTCAGAAGAAGCCGCGATACGGTATCTTTCGCGGCGCCTTTCTTGCCGTGGTGGCGACGCTCACAGCCTCGGCGCTGGCCGGGGCGCCGCAACCGGCGGGGGTTGCCACCAGCCGCACGGATCTGACGCCGAAGGATCTGGCGCGCGTCATCGCCATCACCAGGCCGACCAGCGATTTCTCCAAGCCCGAGCAATTCGAGCTGATGCAGGGCGGCGCCGGCACCTCGAAGAAGGACGTCAACAAGGACGCCTTCTCGCAATCCTCTGCCAATGTCAGCTTCGAGGAAGAGGGTACCTTCAAGCTCGGCAACGCCATTTTCCGCAAGAACTGGGTGTCCTCGCCATCCTCGACACAAGCCTCGGATGGGCTCGGTCCGTTGTTCAACGAGCGCGCCTGCCAGAACTGTCATCTGAAGGACGGTCGCGGCCATCCGCCCCAAGGCGACAGCGGCACCACCTCGATGTTCCTGCGCCTGGCAAGGGAAGCCAGTACCGAGGAGGAGAAAGCCGCGCTCGCCGATCACAAGGTGCTCAACTTTCCCGACCCGGTCTATGGCACACAACTTCAGGAGCTAGCCGTTCCCGGCCTGCAGGGCGAAGGCAGGATGCATGTCGATTATCAGGAGCAAAAAGTAAAACTGGCGGACGGCAGCGTCGTGTCGCTGCGCAAGCCGAGCTATTCGGTCGAGGGTCTCGCCTACGGGCCGCTCGATCCGCACACCACGCTGTCGCCGCGCATGACACCGCCGATGATCGGCCTTGGCCTGGTCGAGCAGATCGCTCCTGCCGACATCCTTGCGCGTGCCGATGCGGCCGACCGCGATGGTGACGGGATTTCCGGCAGGCCAAACATAATACGCGACGCCAGCAGCGGTGAACTGACGCTCGGCCGTTTCGGCTGGAAGGCGCAGGCGGCATCGATCCGCCAGCAATCGGCGGACGCTTTTGCCGGCGATATTGGCATTTCGACGCCTGAAGTGCCGAAGCACTGGGGCGATTGCAGCGCCGCGGAAAAGACCTGCCTTGGCCTACCTAACGGTGTACAGGAGCGCCTCGGTCCGGTCGAAGCGCCGCCGCCGGTCATGGACCTCGTGACCTTCTATTCGCAAAACCTTGCCGTGCCGGCCCGGCGCGATCTCGACAGACCGGACGTGCTCACCGGCAAAAAACTGTTCTACGATATGGGCTGCATCTCCTGCCATACGCCGAAATTCGTCACCCGCCGCGGCACCCCGAACAAGGCGCAGGCCTTCCAGCTGATCTGGCCTTATTCCGATTTCCTGCTGCATGACATGGGACCTGGTCTTGCCGACGGACAGGCGGTGGGCGAGGCCACGGGAAGCGAATGGCGCACGCCGCCACTGTGGGGCATCGGGCTCACCCAGACCGTCAGCGGCAACACCTTCTTCCTGCATGACGGGCGCGCACGAAGCCTGGCCGAGGCGATTCTGTGGCATGGCGGCGAGGGCCAGAAGGCGCGTGACCGCTTTGCCGCTGCCGATGCGGCCGACCGCGCCGCGCTGATCAAGTTTCTGGAGTCGCTCTGATGCGGAAGCGTCTTGCATTCGCTCTGATGCTGGTCCTCGCCGGTGCGCTGCCGGCATCCGCGGCGGTGAAGGCTTCGGATGTGATCCAGCGGGCGATCGACGGCTTCGTCCGCCCGGCCTATGCCAGACTGCATGACCATGCGGACAGCTTGGCCAAGACCATGCACGCGCTTTGCCAGGCGCCTTCGCAAGACACTCTCGATGCGGCACGCGCCGAATTCTCAGGCGTCGTGGATGCCTGGTCGGTGGTGGAAATCATCCGTTTCGGGCCGATCGCGGAAAACAACCGGCTTGAGCGCATGCTGTTTTGGCCGGACCGCAAGAGCATCGGCCTGAAGCAAGTGCAGGCAGCACTTGCCGGCAAGGATCCGACAGCCGCCGATCCGGCCCAGCTGGCTACAAAGAGCGTCGCCATGCAAGGGCTCGGCGCACTGGAATTCGTCCTCTACGGCGACGGAGCCGGTCAATTGGTCGGCAGGGACGACGCCTATCGCTGCGCCTACGGTGCGGCCATTGCCGGCAATGTCGAGACGATTGCCGGCGAGGTTGGCGATGCCTGGAACGAGCCCAACGGCTTTGCCGCGCTCTGGGCCAATCCGGGTCCGCAGAACGCGCTCTACCACGACGGCACCGAAGCGGTGACCGAACTGGTCGGCGTCTTCATCAACGAGCTGGAAATGGTCCGCGACGTACGCCTGAAAGGCTTCCTGGGCGCCAAGCCGGAGGCCGACAAACCGAAACAGGCGATCTATTGGCGCTCGCAAAACACCGCCCGCTCGCTGACCGGGAATCTGGCGGGCATGGACACGCTGTTCCAGGCCTCGCAGCTTGGCGACGCGCTGCCGCCCGATGCGCGCTGGATGGCAGAATCGGTCCACATCCAGCTCACCAACGGGATCGAGGCGGCCAAGGCGATCAGGGGACCGATCGACAAGGCACTTGCCGATCCGGCGCTGCGCCAGAAGCTCGACTATTTCTCGCTGGTGACATCCAGCCTGACGACCCTGATCGGCACCAGGCTGACCGCCGAATTCGGCCTGACCGCCGGGTTCTCGTCATTGGATGGTGACTGATCATGAGGACGCCGCTGATCGATCGGCGCGATTTCCTGAGGGCCGCAGGCGCTGGTTTCGTAGCGGCGATGGCGCCGTCGGCCTGGGCAAAGACAATCGACGCCGACGCGGTCTTCGCCACCGCTTTCGTCAAGCGCGACGGCAGCTATGGCGCGGCCGTCCTGTCCGAGGCCGGCAAGTTGTTGCACACGATCGATCTGCCCGATCGGGGCCACGACGTTACCTTCGACCCGGTGTCCAAGCGTTCGGTGGTGTTTGCCAGGCAGCCGGGCACCTTTGCTGTCGTCTTCGACCATACCGGCCGCGATAAACCGCACACCATTGCCAGCGTTGCCGGCCGGCATTTCTTCGGCCATGGTGTGTTCTCGGCCGATGGCACGCTGCTCTACGCAACCGAGAACGATTTCGACAATGCCGCCGGCGTCGTCGGCGTCTATGACGCGCATGCGAAATTCAAGCGCATCGGCGAGTTCCCGACCTACGGCGTGGGCCCGCACGAACTTCTGCTTCTCTCCGACGGCAGGACAATCGCTGTCGCCAATGGCGGCATCGAAACGCATCCGGATTATGGCCGCGCCGAGCTCAATATCGCAACGATGAAGCCTTCCTATGTTCTGGTCGACCGCCTTACCGGCGATCTCACCGAAAAGCACGAATTACCGCCGGCGCTGCACCAACTGTCGATCCGCCATATGGATGCCGACCGCTCCGGCACCGTCTGGTTCGGCTGTCAATACAGGGGGCCGGGTACCGATCGTCCGCCACTGCTCGGCCGCGCGGCACGCGGCATGGACCTGAAATTACTCGACATGTCGCAGGACGTGCTCTCCGCCTTCAGGAACTATATCGGCTCGGTCGCCGCCAACCCTGCTGCCGGCACCATCGCGGTGTCTTCGCCTGAGGGCAATTCACTTGCCGTGATCGACGCGGCCAGCGGCCGCATCGTCGCCACCAAGGCGCTGGTCGAGGTTTGCGGCGTTGCAGCCGATGGGGAAAGCTTCATGGCGACGACCGGCGCCGGCGATATCGTCGAGTCCGGTGGCTCGATACATTCCGAGCCGGACTATGTCTGGGACAATCACGTGCTGCGTATCGAGCAGGTCGGCTAGTCCCGATACCTATTGTGGCGATTGCGTGCGTTGGAACTTACATTCTTGGACCCGCGCCGAAGCCAAGTCGCCTGACGATTTATCCATTATTCCCTTGCGGGGATCAGCCCTGGCGGGCAGAGGGAAGCTGTTTTCGAAACTGTCTCAACCGGCCGCTTCATGAAATTGCTTGCCATCGACTGTGCCGCCAATCTCTGCGCCGCCTGCGTCTACGAAGCGGCGGCCGGGAAAGAACTCGGCCGTTCGGTGCTCGATCTCGGTAAGGGTCATGCCGAGCATCTGATGGGTGTCATCGAAAAGGCGTTGGGGACCAGCAGAACCGACTATTCCGGCCTCGGCGCCATTGCCGTTTCGACGGGTCCGGGCTCCTTCACCGGTCTGCGCGTCGGCGTCTCGGCGGCGCGCGGCCTTGCGCTGGCGCTGAAAATCCCGGCGATCGGCGTGACGACTCTGGAGGCCCTGGCGGCGCAAGCGAGAGCGGCATTTCCCGGTCGCGCCGTGCTCGCCGCGCTCGATGCAGGTCGCGAGGAGATCCATGCGGCACTTTACGATGAGAGGTCGGTTCTGATCTTTGGTCCGGCCGTGACCACGCTCTCGCAAGCAGCAGCCATGGCGGTCGACAGATCTGCGGTTCTCGCCGGCACGGCGGCAACCCAAATTGCCGCGGCGGCCGGGCGCAGCTTCGATCTCGGCGGGACGGCGGCCACCGCCGACATCGCCGTCTATGCCCGGCTGGCCGCCGCCCAACGTGCCGGTAAAAAGGGCGAGGGCGAAAAGCCGAAACCGCTCTATCTGCGCGGCGCCGACGCCAAGCCGCAGGCCGGCTTTATTCTATCTAGGCAAAAAAACTGATGCGCATTCCATTCCTCCCGCCGCGTCGCAGGGACTATGCGATCGAGCCGCTGACGGTTGCCGACAGTGCGGCCATGTCGGTGCTGCATCGCGAGGATTTCGCGCGGCCGTGGACCGACGACGAATTCGCCGCGCTGCTCGAGCAGGACACGGTGTTCGGCTATGCCGCGCGCGAGACCGGACAGGGTGCCAAGCCGCCGGTCGGTTTCGTGCTGGCTCGGCTGGCGGCCGGCGAGGGGGAGATCCTGACGGTCGCGGTGGCACGCTCGCATCGGCGCCGGGGGCTCGGCTGGCAATTGATGGATGCGGTGCTGCGTGAACTGCATGCACAGCGCGCCGAGGCACTTTTCCTCGAGGTCGACGAGACCAATGTCGCCGCGATCGCGCTCTACCGGCGGTTCGGCTTCCGCGAGGTCGGCAAGCGCGCCAACTATTACAAGTCGCCGGAGCACGGCCCGACCGGCGCGCTTGTCATGCGCCGCGATCTTCGCTAGCCAAACGCCGGGGTGGTACGGATGATCGGAAAAATCAGGATTTTCCTGGCCCTGGGGCTGGTTGTCGTCGGCTCATTGGTGCTTGTGCCTTTGCAGATACTGTCGATGAGGACCGGACTCTGGCGCGAGACCTTCATCCTGAAGATCTGGCACACAATGATCGTCAGGGCACTGGGGCTGCGCATCCATGTCAAGGGAGCGCTGTCCGGCCAGCGCCCATTGCTGATTGCTGCCAACCACATCTCCTGGACCGACATCATGGTGCTGGGATCGATGGTCGATGTGACGTTCATCGCCAGGGCCGATATGGCCGGCTGGCCGCTGATCGGCATGCTGTCGAAGCTGCAACGCACCGTCTTCATCGAACGTGAGCGCAAACGCTCGTCGGGCGACCAGGCGACCGAGATCGCCGGCCGGATGGCCAAGGGCGACGCCATGGTGCTGTTTGCCGAAGGCTCGACCGGCGACGGCAACATGATCCTGCCGTTCAAGAGCACGCTGTTCGGCGCCGCTACAATGGCGATTGCCGAAGGGGCGGCCGAACAGGTCTTCATCCAGCCGGTGGCCATCGTCTATACGCGCCTGCATGGCGTGCCGCTCGGCCGCCGGCATCGGCCGGTTGCCGCCTGGATCGGCGATGAGGAGCTGATGCCGCACCTCAAGGTGCTGATGGCCGAGGGCGCCCTCGACGTCGAGGTGCATTTTGGCGAGGCGATTGCTTTCTCCAAGGGCTCCAGCCGCAAGGAGACGGCAAAGCAGATGGAACGCCAGGTGCGCGAGATGGTGCAGGCGGCGCTCGCCGAACCGCGCCCGAGCCGGTAGTCTGCGCAGGTTCCGGCCAGATTCGTCTGTTTTTTGTCGGGGAAAGGCGCTAGAAGCCGCGAAATGGAATTGAACACGATAGAACGCGACGACATCGGCGCTGCCGCCGAAAACCTGGTCGTTCCGCCTGCCGCGACCAGAAAGGTCTTCGTCAAGACCTATGGCTGCCAGATGAACGTCTACGATTCGCAGCGCATGACCGATGCTCTGGCGGCCGACGGCTATGCCGCGACAGACGCCATCGGCGAGGCCGATCTGGTGCTGCTCAACACCTGTCACATCCGCGAGAAAGCGGCGGAAAAGGTCTATTCCGAACTTGGGCGCATCCGTGAGCTGAAGGCGGAGCGTGCCAAGGCCGGGCGCGAAATGCTGGTCGGCGTCGCCGGCTGCGTGGCGCAGGCCGAGGGTGCCGAGATCATCCGCCGCTCGCCGGCTGTCGATCTGGTCATCGGTCCGCAGACCTACCACCGGCTGCCCGGGGTGCTGGCGAGGGCGCGGAGCGGCGAAAAGATCGTCGAGACCGATTATGCCGTCGAGGACAAGTTCGAGCATCTGCCGCAGCCGAAGCGCGCCGAACTGATCAGGCGCGGCGTGACGGCGTTCTTGACCGTTCAGGAAGGCTGCGACAAGTTCTGCACCTTCTGTGTCGTGCCCTATACGCGCGGCTCGGAAGTCTCGCGGCCGGTGGCACAGATCGTCGCCGAAGCCGAGCGCCTGGCGGATGCCGGCGTGCGCGAGGTGACGCTGCTCGGCCAGAATGTCAACGCCTGGCACGGAAGAGGTGAAGACGGCGAGGAATGGGGCCTTGGCCGGCTGCTGTTCAGGCTGGCAGAGATTCCAGGTCTGGCGCGGCTGCGCTACACGACCAGCCATCCGCGCGACATGGACGATGAATTGATCGCCGCCCATCGTGATTTGCCGACGCTGATGCCCTATCTACATTTACCGGTGCAATCCGGCTCCGACCGCATACTCAAGGCGATGAACCGCAGGCATATGGCCAAGGACTATCTGACGTTGATCGACCGCATCCGTGCCGCACGGAACGACATCGCACTGTCCGGCGATTTTATTGTCGGCTTTCCCGGTGAGACGGAAGCGGATTTCGAGGCGACGATGCAGTTGGTCGAAGACGTCAACTATGCCTCGGCCTTCTCGTTCAAATATTCTCCGCGCCCCGGCACGCCGGGCGCGGAGATGGGCGATCACGTGCCGGAGGCCGTCAAGGACGAGCGCCTGCAGCGGCTGCAGGCGCTGCTTCTGAAACAGCAGCAGCATTTCGGCGCAAGCCTGGTCGGCAGGACTATCGATACGCTGATCGAAAAGCCGGGCCGCCAGGCCGGCCAGAAGGTTGGCCGCTCGCCGTGGCTGCAGCCGGTTATTGTTGATGAAAAGGACGGCGAAATCGGTGACATTATCCAGGTACGAATCACGAAGACGGGCTACAACAGCGTGTTCGCCGAATTGGCCTGAAGGCCTCGGCAGATGAGGAGAGACGGTTGAGCGCTGCTGAAGTCAAGAACCTGCCCCAGAACCTACCCTCCGGGGCCTCGGATATCGCGCACATCGTACTGACTTTCGACAATAACAAGCTTGCCAGCGCCCTTTACGGCCAGTTCGACGAGAATCTGGCCAGGCTCGAGCAGAAGCTCGGCGTCGATATCCGCTCGCGTGGCAACCAATTGACCATCAAGGGCTCTTCCTCGGCCGCCGAGCAGGCGCGCCGCGCCTTGGACAATCTTTACGGCATTCTGCAGAAAGGCACCGATATCGGCCAGTCCGATGTCGACGGCGCCGTGCGCATGGCGATCGCCACCGACGACCAGCTGACGCTGCCGACGCTGGAGCGCAAGGGCAAGGTGTCCGCCGCCCAGATATCGACGCGCAAGAAGACCATCTATGCCCGCTCGCTCAACCAGGACGCCTATATGCGCGCGCTGGAGCGGTCGGAACTCGTCTTCGGCATCGGCCCGGCCGGCACCGGAAAGACCTATCTGGCGGTGGCGCATGCGGCAATGCTGCTCGAACGTGGCATGGTCGAACGCATCGTGCTGTCGCGCCCCGCGGTCGAGGCCGGTGAACGGCTTGGCTTTCTGCCGGGTGACATGAAGGAGAAGGTCGATCCCTATCTGCGGCCGCTCTATGACGCGCTCTACGACATGATGCCGGCCGACAAGGTCGAGCGGGCGATTGCTGCTGAGGTCATCGAGATCGCGCCGCTGGCATTCATGCGCGGCCGTACGCTGGCGCACGCTGCCGTCATCCTCGACGAGGCGCAGAACACCACGCCGATGCAGATGAAGATGTTCCTGACCCGGCTCGGCGAGAACTCGCGCATGATCGTCACCGGCGATCCGACCCAGATCGATCTGCCGCCAAACACCAAATCCGGCCTGGTCGAGGCGCTGAGAATCCTCGACGGCGTCACCGGCATGGTGACCGTACGCTTCAATGAAGGCGACGTCGTCAGGCATCCGCTGGTCGCCGAGATCGTCAAGGCCTACGACCGTGACGGCAAGCTGGCCAGGGGCTTGGGTGTCGAAAGCTGATACGATTATGCGGCCGCATGGCTGAGGAGCAAAAGGCGGGGGGACCGCTTCCCGTCGAGATCGATATCGCGATCGAGGCGGGCGACTGGCCCGACGAGGCGGCGCTGATGCGGCTTGTCGACCGTGCCGTCTCGGCCGCCTTTGCCGAAACCGGTGCGGACGGCCGTTCCGAGCTCAGCATCGTCTTTTCCGACGATGCCCATATCCGTACGCTCAATGCCGGCTGGCGCGGCAAGGACAAGCCGACCAACGTCCTGTCTTTTCCGGCTTTTCCGTTTGCCAGGGGCGGGCCTCTGCCGCCGATGCTCGGCGACATCGTGCTGGCCGCCGAGACTGTCGCGCGCGAGGCGGCACTGGAAGACAAGCCCATCGAGGACCATATCTCCCATCTCGTCATCCATGGCCTGCTGCATTTGCTGGGCTATGATCACGAAACGGATGCCGAAGCGGAACTGATGGAAGCGACAGAGCGCGCAGCACTTGCGAGGCTTGCCATTCCCGATCCCTACACGTAATTACAAAAGACCAATTGACCGGACGATGATGAACGACAAACCAGAGACTGCCGCCCGCTCCGACGCCGGCAGTGTGATCAAGCCTTCCGAAACGACGGAAGAGGGCTCGAGTCCGAGTACCACGACCGGCAGCTTCGCCAGCGAGGCATCGCCTGCCGGTCCTTCCCTGTTCGATCGCGTGCTCGGGCTTTTCAGGCACCGCAACGGCACCAGCCTGCGCGAGGAGATTGCCGGTGCGCTTGCCGAAACGGCGAGCGATGCAGAATCCTTCTCGCCCGGCGAACGCGCCATGCTCAACAACATCCTGCGCCTGCGCGAAGTGCGGGTCGAGGACGTCATGGTGCCGCGCGCCGACATCGAGGCGGTCGAGATCACCACGAAGCTCGGCGACCTTCTGGGGTTGTTCGAGCAGTCCGGCCATTCCCGCATGCCGGTCTATTCGGAGACGCTCGACGATCCGCGCGGCATGGTTCATATCCGCGACGTGCTGGCGCACATCACCAAGGTCGCCCGCGTCAGAAAGGGCAGGACGACCAGGAAAACTCCGCTCGCGACGGTTCTCGATCTCGCCCAGGTCGATCTGGCGCGCACCATAGGCGATCTCAGCCTGATCCGACCGGTGCTGTTCGTGCCGCCGTCGATGCTCGCCTCCGACCTGATGGGGCGAATGCAGACGACGCGCACCCAGATGGCGCTGGTCATCGACGAATATGGCGGCACTGACGGTCTCGTCTCGCTCGAGGATATCGTCGAGATGGTGGTCGGCGACATCGAGGACGAACATGACGAGGACGAGCCGATGATTACCCAGGCCGGCGAAGGCGTCTTCATCGTCGACGGCAAGGCCGAGATCGACGACGTCGCCAAGATGATCGGCGAGGATTTCGCCGCCGGCGAGCACGGCGAATATGTCGACACGATCGGCGGCATGATCTTCAACACGCTTGGCCGGGTGCCGGCGCGCGGCGAAGTGGTGCAGGCCATACCCGGCTTCGAGTTCCATGTGCTCGACGCCGATCCGCGCCGCGTCAAGCGCGTGCGCATCGTCGAGACCCTGAAGGGCGAGCGCCGCCGCCGCGCCGTCCGCACCGAGCAGGCTTGAAAGACGCGGCTTGCCCGATGCCGGTTGAGGACCCGTTCAAGCACTCGACCTTGGGCTCCGGCGTCTTCTACGAGGATACGCAGGCCGCATTGACCTGGCTTGAAAAGGCCTTCGGCTTCGAGCCGAGCATGGTGGTCAGCGATGCAGGTTCGGCGATGGTTATATCATCGTCGATTCCGAATGGGCCGACCATATAGCCAGCCCGGCTTCAGTTACAGGCAAGAACACGCGCGCGATCCTGAAGGCCATGTCTGGACCTTTTCCCAGACTGTCGGCGCTGTCCCACGCGAAGAGGCTGAGCGGCTGGGCGGGCTGAAGATACAAGGCTGGCATCGATAGCTATGAGCGGACTACGTC
Organism: Mesorhizobium sp. M0437; assembly: GCF_040321335.1. Classification (NCBI taxonomy): domain Bacteria; kingdom Pseudomonadati; phylum Pseudomonadota; class Alphaproteobacteria; order Hyphomicrobiales; family Phyllobacteriaceae; genus Mesorhizobium; species Mesorhizobium sp. M0437. The sequence goes on along the minus strand of NZ_JAMYRK010000011.1, from coordinate 111,026 downwards.
GCCCGGTTTGGAGCCAAGGCCGCGGCCTGATAAATCTTGCTTCCTGATTCGCACGACTCGGAAGCATAGATGGAGCGCCAGGCCGGCCGGATAATTCTGCTTTGGGGCTGGCGGCGCGCGCTGGTGGCGTTTCTTGCCGGCGCGCTGGCGGTTCTTGCCCAGGCGCCGTACGATTTCTTCGCCGTCTGTTTCGTTTCGTTTCCCCTGCTGGTGTGGCTCCTCGACGGCGCGACCGGCGAAGCCTCGGACGGTTTTCTGCGGCGCTTGCGTCCGGCCTTCGCCATCGGCTGGTGGTTCGGTTTCGGCTACTTTCTTGCCGGTCTCTGGTGGGTCGGCTCGGCGCTTCTGGTCGAGGCCGACAGCTTTGCCTGGGCCTTGCCGTTCGCGGTGGTCGGCATCCCCCTCGCGCTCGCCTTCTTCTATGGTTTCGCCGCCGTGGTCGCCCGGCTGTTGTGGAGCAACGACATCGGACGCATCGCCGCGCTCGCCTTCGGCTTTGCGCTGGCGGAATGGCTGCGCGGCTTCCTGTTCACCGGCTTTCCGTGGAATGCCGTCGGCTATGCGGCGATGCCGGTACCTTTGCTGATGCAGAGCGTCTCGGTGACCGGCATGGTCGGCATGGACGCGCTTGCGGTCTTCGTCTTTGCGCTGCCGGCGCTGCTTGCGGCGCGCCGGCATCTCCGCCTCGGCGCGGCATTGCTTGTCGTGCTCGTCGCCGCCCATGCCGGCTTCGGCTATATCCGGCTCGCCGCCCCCGAAAAGCCGGCCGCCCGCAGCCTTGACGTCCGTATAGTGCAGCCTGCCGTCGACCTTACCGAAAAATGGGATACCTCGGTGCGTGACCGTATCTTCGCCACCATGATGGGGCTTTCGGCCAAGGCGCCGGAGCCCGGCCATGACAGGCCGCAATTGATTCTGTGGCCGGAGACCTCCGTGCCGTTTCTGTTCACCGAACGTCCGGATGCCCTGCCTGCGATCGGAGAAATGCTTGGCGATGGCCAGATGCTGGTCGCCGGCGTCGTTCGCGAGGAAGGCGGCTCGGCGGCCGGCAGCCGTTACTACAACTCTGTGGTGGCGATCGACGAAAGGGGCGAAATCGTCGATGCCGTCGACAAGGTCCACCTGGTACCCTTCGGCGAATACCTGCCTTTCGCCGATCTGCTCGGCCGCTTCGGGCTTGAGCAGCTTGTTGCCGGTCCAATGACCTTCGCGGCGGGCAATGAGCGGCATCCGATCGCGCTGCCCGGCGGTATCCGGGCGCTGCCGTTTATTTGCTATGAGGTCATCTTTCCCGATCTGGTCGCAGTTGACGCAACGTCAGCCGAGCTTATTGTGAACGTCACCAATGACGCCTGGTTCGGCGACACGCCGGGGCCGTACCAGCACTTCAGGCAGGCGCAGATCCGGGCGGTGGAGAATGGGGTGCCCCTGTTGCGCGCGGCTAATAACGGCATTTCGGCCGTTGTCGACCCACGCGGTCGCATCGTCGACGCGCTGGCAATCGATGCACGCGGCGCGATCGATGTGCGTGTGCCGATCTCCGACCAAGCCATCGTTTCCTCCGGCCAACGACGCATTAACGGAATGCTGATCATGTTTTTGCTTGCCGTTGCGGCATGCATTTTGAACGTAAGGCAAAGGCTACGGGCGAATTGACAGCCGACACATTAGAAACTCATACTGTAAGCGCCTGAAAATTTTCGAAGTCGATAAGGTCGTTCTGTTGGGGCACGGGCCGCGGCGTCGTTTGGGCAGCAAAATAGAAAAAGCCGGAAAAATTCGGCGAGGAAAAAATGACAGAAGAAAACAAGAAAAAGCCGAATCCGATCGACATCCACGTCGGAAGCCGCATCCGGCTTCGCCGCAATATGCTGGGAATGAGCCAGGAAAAACTGGGTGAAAACCTCGGCATAACGTTCCAGCAGATCCAAAAGTACGAAAAGGGCACCAATCGCGTCGGCGCCAGCCGTTTGCAGGCAATCGCCTCCATACTCGGCGTCCCCGTCGCCTTCTTTTTCGAGGATGCGCCCGGTCAGGAGCCCGTGGGCAACCGTGGATTTGCCGAGGATGCTTCGATGACCTCCGCCGTCGAATTCTGCGGCAGCCCGGAAGGCCTCCAGCTGAATCGCGCCTTCGTCAAGATCGCCGATGTGAAAGTGCGCCGCAAGATCATCGAGTTGGTGAAGTCGCTTTCCACCGACGAAGTCGATTGACTGGCCCGTGAAGAGTTCAACAAGGAAGGGCTCGTCGTAGCTGGGCATGCAATTTCTCGCGGCTGCGCGCATTGAGGGATGTTCATTCCGCAGATGCGCTAAAGCGCAGATCGATTTCGCTCGACTCGCTTCCTGGAAGCCGTTTTCCTCAGTCTGTTGCGCAAGGGCTGATCGCAGTGCGCCCTGCCGCCGTCTCGGGATGCAAGGATAATAACGTCAAAATTCATGCCAGAACGGCTGCATGGCTTGACTAGCGACGCCCGGCACCGTTAACAACTGGCGCGCCAAAATCGGCGGCCTGCCGATATTTTTTTCAAGAGGGGACACCCGTGACGCGGCACAATTACTTCTTCACCTCGGAATCCGTTGCCGAGGGCCATCCCGACAAGGTCTGCGACCGCATCTCCGACGAGATTGTCGATCTCGTCTATCGCGAAGCCAGAAAGACCGGCATGGACCCGTGGAAGGTCCGCGTTGCCTGCGAGACGCTTGCGACGACCAATCGCGTTGTCATCGCCGGCGAGGTGCGCGTCCCCGAGACGCTGCTCAAGAAGGACAAGGAGGGCAACGTCCTGAAGGATGCGGCCGGCCATCCGATCGTCAACCCGGCCAAGTTCAAGTCGGTCGCTCGCAAGGCGATCCGCGAAATCGGCTACGAGCAGGCCGGCTTCCACTGGAAGACAGCCAAGATCGAGGTCCTGCTGCACGGCCAGTCGCCGGATATCGGCCAAGGCGTCGACAACGCCTCCGACCGGCAAGGCGAGGAGGGAGCCGGCGACCAGGGCATCATGTTTGGCTATGCCTGCCGCGAAACCCCGGACTTGATGCCGGCGCCGATCTATTACAGCCACAAGATCCTCGAATTGCTGGCGGCTGCGCGCCATGAAGGCAGCGGTGATGCCGGCAGGCTCGGGCCGGATGCCAAGAGCCAGGTCACCGTCCGCTATGTCGACGGCAAAGCGGCGGAAGTGACGCAGATCGTGCTGTCGACCCAGCATCTCGATGAGACGTGGGATTCGAAGAAGGTGCGCAACGTCGTCGAGCCCTATATTCGCGAAGCACTGGGCGACCTGAAGATTGCCGACAATTGCAACTGGTACATCAATCCGACCGGCAAGTTCGTCATCGGCGGGCCTGATGGCGACGCCGGCCTGACCGGCCGCAAGATCATCGTCGACACTTATGGCGGGGCTGCGCCTCATGGCGGCGGCGCTTTTTCTGGCAAGGACACCACCAAGGTCGACCGCTCGGCGGCCTATGCGGCGCGTTATCTCGCCAAGAACGTGGTTGCCGCAAAGCTCGCCGATCGCTGCACCATCCAGCTTTCCTATGCGATCGGTGTCGCCCAGCCGCTGTCGATCTACGTCGACCTGCACGGCACCGGCAAGGTCGACGAGGCAAAACTCGAGCGTGCACTGCGCGCCGTGATGGACCTGTCGCCGTCCGGCATCCGCCGCCACCTCGATCTCAACAAGCCGATCTATGCCAAGACGTCGTCCTACGGCCATTTTGGCCGCAAGGCCGGCCGCGACGGATCCTTCTCCTGGGAGAAGACCGATCTCGCCAAGGCGCTCAAGGATGCTCTCGCCGAACCGGTCGCCGAAGCAGTCGCCGCCTAACCGCGGCGCCTATGGATCCGAAGGACCGGCCAAGCCGTGCGACCGAGGCCTTTTTCGGTCGCCGGCGCGGCAAGACCATTCGACCACAACAGGCAGCGGCGCTGGAGAGCGGCTTCGCCGCCTACAGGCTCGATCTGACGGTTGAACCGCCGGCCGACCTGCGCAGCCTTTTCGAAGCCGAAGTTTCGGCTGTCCAGCTCGAAATCGGTTTTGGCGGCGGCGAACATCTTCTGCACCGTGCTACGGCAAGCCAGGCGACCGGCTTTATCGGCGTCGAGCCTTTCGTCAACGGCATGGCCAAGATGATGATGGCGGTCCGGGAGCGGCCGCTTGCCAATCTGCGCGTCTATGACGACGACGCCACACGTCTGCTGGACTGGCTGCCGCAGGCTTCGCTTGACGGCATTGACCTTCTCTATCCGGATCCGTGGCCGAAGAAGAAGCACTGGAAGCGGCGCTTCGTCAGCCCGGTCAATCTCGACCGCTTCGCGCGCGTCCTGAAGCACGGCGGAAAGTTCCACTTTGCATCCGATATCGACAGCTATGTGAACTGGACGCTCCTGCATTGCCGGGCGCACGACGCCTTCACGTGGCAGGCAAGCGAAGCAGCCGACTGGCACCGGCCCTATGATGGCTGGCCGGGGACGCGCTATGAGGCCAAGGCCATTCGCGAAGGCCGACGGCCCGCCTATCTCACCTTCGTGCGGAAATAGGCGGGAAATTAGAGCTGAGCACAAGGCGAGCCGGCCGAAGGCTCTCGGCGGCCACCTGGCTCAGAAGCGACGGATCTTGTTGAAGGCTGCCGGCTCCATGCCGAGATTGCGCAGATCATGCGCACGCGGCTTGCGACCGCGTTCCACAGCCCGCGACGCGGCTACGGCGCTGCCGAACACGCTAAAGACATCGCCTATGCCTGAAAAAAATCCACGATTGTTCATGATGGGACCCTTTCGAGCGCAGTGAGCGCTCCAATTGTGCAATGCAACGTAGATAGTCGTGCGTGGCCGGTGCTCAAACGGTGATCACTGCATGGGCGCCATGCATTTGGAGCAGCGCTGCGGACTCGGAGCCTTGCCGTCATGCAGGACGGGCTTGAAACGAGGACCACGATCGTCTATATCAGCTTCAAATTCTTGGTCGGTATGACGAAGAGTGGGTCCACCCGGTCCCGCTCTTTTTTATTACCTGCCGACCGACAGAAATCGAGTGACAGGACCGAATGACAGTGACGGCAAGCGAAGGCGACGACCGCATCATCCGCGAAAGCGGCATCGATGCGCGCATCGCGCTGATCGTTCAGCCGGTACTGCGCGCCATTGGCTTCCGCTTGGTACGTGTGCACTTGTCGGGCCAGAACGGGCTGACGCTGCAGATCATGGCCGAGCGCGAGGACGGCACCATGACGGTCGAGGATTGTGAAGAGGTCAGCCGGGCGGTATCGCCGGCGCTCGATGTCGATGATCCGATCGAGAAGGCTTATCATCTCGAAGTGTCGTCGCCGGGCATCGACCGGCCGCTGGTCCGCAAATCGGACTTTGCAGCCTGGACCGGCCATCTGGTGAAGATGGAAACGTCGGTTCTCGTCGCCGACCGTAAGCGCTTCAAGGGCAAGATCGCCGAAAGCGACGCGGACGGTGTGCTGATCGAGCGTGACAAGGCCGCTTACGGCGAGGAGCCGACGGTACGTGTTCCCTACGATGCGATTGCCGAAGCGCGGCTGATTCTGACCGACGACCTTATCCGCGATGCGCTGTCGAAGGACAATCGGGCGCGCAAGGAAGCCAGGAAACGCCGCGGCGAACCCGAAGACGCACCAGAGGGTGCGGAAGACGAAACCGAACAGGAAATGTGATTGGGCTGCCGGCCGTAAAGGTCGGCAACAAGCTCGGGAGAAAGAAGATGGTTGTAAGCGCCAACAGGCTTGAACTGCTGCAGATCGCCGATGCGGTCGCGCGTGAAAAGTCGATCGACAAGTCGATCGTCATCGCCGCCATGGCCGATGCGATCCAGAAGGCCGCGCGCTCGCGCTACGGCCAGGAAACCAATATCCGCGCCGACATCAATGCCAACACCGGCGAGATGAAGCTGCAGCGGCTGATGGAAGTGGTCGAGAAGGTCGATGACTACGCGACGCAGATTGCCATTTCCTCGGCGCGCGAGCGCAATCCGGACGCCCAGCTCGGCGATTTCATTGCCGAACAGCTACCGCCGATGGATTTTGGCCGCATCGCCGCCCAGTCGGCCAAGCAGGTCATCGTGCAGAAGGTGCGCGAGGCCGAGCGCGACCGGCAATATGACGAATACAAGGACCGTATCGGCGAGATCGTCAACGGTACCGTCAAGCGCGTCGAATACGGCAACGTCATCGTCGATCTCGGCCGCGGCGAAGCGATCATCCGCCGCGACGAGCTGATTCCGCGCGAAAACTACAAGTATGGCGATCGCGTCCGTGCCTATGTCTATGACGTGCGCCGCGAACAGCGCGGCCCGCAGATCTTCCTGTCGCGCACCCATCCGCAGTTCATGGCGAAGCTGTTCACCATGGAAGTGCCGGAAATCTACGACGGCATCATCGAGATCAAGTCGGTCGCCCGCGATCCGGGTTCGCGCGCCAAGATCGCTGTCATCTCGCGCGACAGCTCCATCGATCCGGTCGGTGCCTGCGTCGGTATGCGCGGCAGCCGCGTCCAGGCGGTCGTCGGTGAATTGCAGGGCGAGAAGATCGACATCATTCCTTGGTCGCCTTCGGCGGCGTCCTTCATTGTCAATGCATTGCAGCCGGCGGAAGTCGCCAAGGTCGTGCTCGACGAGGATGCCGAGCGCATCGAGGTCGTCGTTCCCGACGATCAGCTGTCGCTGGCCATCGGCCGCCGCGGCCAAAACGTCCGTCTTGCCTCGCAGCTCACCGGCTGGGATATCGACATCCTGACCGAGCAGGAAGAGAGCGAACGCCGCCAGAAGGAATTCGTCGAACGGTCGTCGCTGTTCATGGAAGCCCTCGACGTCGACGAGATGGTCGGCCAGGTGCTCGCTTCCGAAGGCTTCACCAGCGTCGAGGAGGTCGCGTATGTCGACTCCGGCGAAATCGCGTCGATCGACGGCTTCGACGAGGACACGGCTTCGGAAATCCAGACCCGCGCCCGCGAATATCTGGAGAAGATCGAAGCCCAGCATGACGAGAAGCGCAAGGCGCTCGGCGTCAAGGACGAGCTGCGCGAGATCCCCGGCATCACCACCGCCATGATGGTGACGCTCGGCGAGGACGGCGTGAAGACGATCGAGGATTTCGCCGGCTACGCCGCCGACGACCTGACCGGTTGGAAGGAACGCAAGGACGGCGAGACGAAGGTATTCCCGGGTGTGCTCGCCAACCACGGCGTATCACGCGCCGATGCCGAGCAGATGGTCCTGGCCGCTCGCCTGAAGGCTGGCTGGATCACCGAAGACGAGCTTGCCGCCGAGGGCGTGCCGGCTGACGAAACCGTCGGTGCGTGAGGTGAAACCGCATCGCACCGAACCCGCCCTTGGACGAGATGAACGATCGCACCTGCATCGTCACCCGCAGGCAAGCCGAACCGGATGAACTGATCCGTTTCGTCGTCGGCCCGGGTTCGGCCGTCGTTCCGGACATCAAGAGAAACCTGCCCGGCCGCGGTTGCTGGGTGACGGCCGACCGCCTACATATAGAAAAGGCAGCGGCCAAAAATCTGTTTGCCCGTGCTTTTAAGGCACAGGTGAGCGTGCCGGCCGATCTTGGCGGCATGGTCGACGCGCTACTTTCCAGGTCCGCTCTGGGCATGCTTGGCCTGGCCCGCAAGGCGGGCGCCATAGCGCTCGGAGCGACCAAGGTCGAGAGCGCCGTGCGCGGCGGACTTGCACTTTTCGTGCTCCACGCGACCGAGGCTTCCGACGATGGCGTCCGCAAGATAAGCCAGGCGCGACGGGCAACCGTCCACCTTGGCGGGCCTGCGATCCGCGCTTACAAACTTTTCTCCGAGGCCGAGTTGAGCTTGGCATTGGGGGGTACAAATGTGATACATGCTGCCGTTCTCGCGGGAGACGCGGGCAGGGCGGTCCAGAAGCGCATGGTTGCGCTCGACCGATATCGGGGCGGTTCCCCGGACGATCTGGCAATGCTTGCGGCCGTTGCTGACGAAGATGATGCCGCAGAGGATATGGAATGAGCGATACGAAATCGGGCGACGACAAGACGCTGAGTGTTACGCCGAAGAAGACCTTGACGCTGAAGCGCCCCGGCATGGAACAGGGCACGGTGCGCCAGAACTTCTCGCACGGCCGCACCAAGTCGGTGGTCGTCGAGACCAAGAAGCGCAAGTTCTCGCTGCCCGGCGACAAGCCGGAGCCGGCGGCAGCGCCTGTGTCCGTCTTCACGCCGAAGCCGGTCGCGGCAGCGCCTGCCGTGCAGGAAGCTCCCAAGGCGCCTCCCCCTCCGCCGCCGGTCGAACGCGGCGGCATGGTGCTGAACGAGTTGTCGCGCCAGGAAATGGAAGCACGCCGCCGGGCTCTCGAGGGCTCGAAGGTCCGCGATGTCGAGGATCGCCAGCGCGCCATCGAGGAAGCCAAGCGCCGCAGCGAGGACGAAGAGCGCCGCCGCCGCGAGCGCGAGGAATCGGCTCGCCGTCAGGCCGAGGAAGAGGCACGGCTGCAAGCCGAGGCCGAATCCCGCCGCCGTGCCGAGGAAGAGGCGCGCCGCCGTGCGCCGCTCGCCGCCGAACTGGCAACAGTCGATGACGAGGAAGAGGTCAAACCGAAGCGGACCGGTGCCGGCGCACCAGTGCGCCGTCTGGTTACGCCGGAAGTGGCGCGTCCGGCCAAACCGACCAAGGGCGAGGAAGACCGCCGCCGCGGCAAGCTGACTCTGAATTCGGCGCTTTCCGACGAGGATGCGCGCGCCCGCTCGCTCTCGTCGATGCGCCGCCGTCAGGAGAAATTCAAGCGCGCGTTGCATAACGAGCCACGCGAGAAAGTCATGCGTGAAGTGATCCTGCCCGAAACCATCACCATCCAGGAGCTGGCGCAGCGCATGTCCGAGCGCGCTGTCGACGTGGTCAAGTTCTTCATGAAGCAGGGCCAGATCCTGAAGCCTGGTGACGTCATCGACGCCGACACGGCCGAACTCGTCGCCACCGAATTTGGCCACACGGTCCGCCGCGTCGCCGAGTCCGACATCGAAGAGGGCTTGTTCAACATCGCCGATCGTCCCGAGGACCTGCAGCCGCGTCCGCCGGTGGTAACGATCATGGGTCATGTCGATCACGGCAAGACCTCGTTGCTCGATGCCATCCGCAATGCCAACGTCGTCTCCGGCGAGGCCGGCGGCATTACCCAGCATATCGGCGCCTATCAGGTCGAGAAGAACGCTCACAAGGTTACCTTCATCGACACGCCCGGCCACGCCGCCTTCACGGCAATGCGTGCCCGCGGTGCCCAGGCGACCGATATCGCCATCCTCGTGGTGGCAGCCGACGACAGCGTCATGCCGCAGACGATCGAATCGATCAATCACGCCAAGGCGGCCGGCGTTCCGATCATTGTGGCGATCAACAAGATCGACAAGCATGACGCCGACCCGCAGAAGGTGCGTTCGGAACTGCTGCGCCACGAGGTGTTCGTCGAATCCATGGGCGGTGAGGTGCTGGATGTCGAGGTGTCGGCGACCAAGGGCATCAATCTCGACAAGTTGCTCGAAGCGATCCTGCTGCAGGCCGAAATCCTCGACCTGAAGGCCAATCCGGACCGCACCGCCGAAGGCGTGGTCATCGAAGCCCAGCTCGACAAGGGCCGCGGCCCAGTCGCTACCGTGCTGGTGCAAACCGGCACGTTGATGCCGGGCGACATTCTCGTCGCCGGCAACGAATGGGGCCGGGTACGCGCACTCGTCAATGATCGCGGCGAGCAGGTCAAGGAAGCGCCGCCGGCAATGCCGGTGGAGGTGCTCGGCCTGCAAGGCACGCCGCAGGCCGGCGACCGCTTCGCCGTGGTCAACAACGAAGCCCGCGCCCGCGAGATCACCGAATATCGCCAGCGTCTGGCGCGTGAGAAGGCGGTGGCCAGGCATGCCGGCCAGCGCGGCTCGCTTGAACAGATGATGTCGCAGTTGCAGACCAGCGGATTGAAGGAATTCCCGCTGGTCATCAAGGGCGACGTGCAGGGCTCGATCGAGGCGATCAACGCCGCGCTCGACAATCTCGGCACCGACGAGGTGCGCGCCCGCATCGTCCATGCGGGGGCTGGCGGCATTACCGAAAGCGACGTGTCGCTGGCGGAAACTTCGGGGGCTGCGATCATCGGCTTCAACGTTCGCGCCAATGCGCAGGCCCGCGCAGCCGCGGCTGCGGCAGGCATCGAGATCCGCTACTATTCGATCATCTACAATCTGGTCGATGATGTGAAAGCGGCGCTCTCCGGCCTGCTCTCGCCGGAGCGTCGCGAGACCTTCATCGGCAATGCCGAGATCCTCGAGATCTTCGACATCACCAAGGTCGGCAAGATCGCCGGCTGCCGTGTCACCGAAGGCAAGGTCGAGCGTGGTGCGGGCGTCCGCCTGATCCGGGACAACGTCGTCATCCACGAAGGCACGCTGAAGACCCTGAAGCGCTTCAAGGACGAGGTTTCGGAAGTTCCGGGCGGCCAGGAATGCGGCATGGCCTTCCAGAACTACGAGGACATGCGCGTCGGCGACGTCATCGAGTGCTTCCGCGTCGAGATGGTGACCAGGACGCTGTAAAGCGCTTGGCACCGATATGGGCCAGGACGCTTCAAATCTGGAAGGTATGTTCCCTCTATGGGAATATACCTTCCAAACAAATGATACGCAGCTTAAACGTGCTGCGCGTTCGTTTTCCGACCTGCGGTATGGTCGATCCAGGCGTTGGATTCTCACAGGTCTTGCTTGGCTGATTTTGATAGCCTCAGTTCTTTTGATTATCTGGACATCTGCGTTGGCCGTCGCTCTGCTGGAGTACCTTTCAAAGGGCGTGGTCTCCAGTGAGACAATTTACGTTCTCGCCCCAATTGCGATGGGGACTATATATATTATAGTAGCTCGTAGTTTTCTTGGTTTCTTTAAAAGGAAAGTAAATAATAAGAAAATTGGCAATATCACCGAACCGGTAAAGATCTTCGATGGGTATATTATTCAGTTTTTGGACTCGATAAAGAATCGAAGGATAGAACGGGTGCAACTGAGCAACGACTAGCTGTTTTTCCTCATAGATAACGGTACCCATTTCGTTTTTATCCCAAGGGATGTCGTTCCCGCCGATGCGCTCGAGAAAATAAAAATCTGGGCAACTCAGGCTCGGTCGTAGAACGAAGACCTATTAAGGTCAGTTGCCCAGGGTAGCCAAACCTGCCCAACGGCGTTAAGTCAGCGGTTTGAGGCGGTTCGAACCCGCGCGAAGGAAGAATTTTCATGCCAAGACCACCATCGGCTGGCCCATCCCAGCGTATGCTTCGCGTCGGCGAGCAGGTGCGCCATGCTCTGTCGGAAACCTTGCAACGTGGCGAGATCCTCGATCCGTTGATCGAGAATGCCGTGGTGTCGGTCTCGGAAGTGCGCATGTCGCCCGATCTGAAGATCGCCACCGCCTTCGTCTCGCCGCTTGGCGCCAAGGATGCCGGCGTGGTGGTCGAAGCGCTCAACAAGCATGCGAAGTTCGTCCGCGGCCGTGTCTCCGGCGCGCTGCGGCAGATGAAGTACATGCCGGAATTCCGCTTCCGGCTCGACACCAGCTACGACAATTTCCAGAAGATCAACGAATTGCTGCACTCGCCCGAAGTGGCGCGCGATCTCAGCGCCGACGACAAAGACAAAGACGACCGGAAGGACAGCGAATAGTGGCGCGTCGCGGCAAGAAGAAGGGCCGGCCGATCTCGGGCTGGCTGGTACTGGACAAGCCGGTCGGCATGGGCTCGACTGAAGCCGTCGCCAAGATCAAATGGCTGTTCCAGGCGGAAAAGGCCGGCCATGCCGGCACGCTCGACCCGCTGGCGTCCGGCATGCTGCCGATCGCGCTCGGCGAAGCGACCAAGACCGTGCCATACGTCCAGGACGGCGCCAAGGTCTACCGCTTCACGGTTGCCTGGGGCGAGGAGCGTTCGACCGACGACCTCGAAGGCCCGGCGACCAAAAGCTCGGACCGCCGTCCGGCGGAAGCCGACGTACGGGCGCTGCTTTCGAAATATACCGGCGTCATCATGCAGACGCCGCCGCAATTTTCGGCGATCAAGATCGCCGGCGAGCGCGCCTACGACCTTGCCCGCGATGGCGAGACGATCGACATTCCACCACGCGAGGTAGAGATCGGCCGGCTCGACCTGGTCGAGCACATGGCAGATCGCACCATCTTCGAGGTCGAATGCGGCAAGGGCACCTATGTCCGCTCGCTGGCGCGCGACATGGGGCGCGACCTTGGCTGTTTTGGTCACATCGCCGAGCTGCGGCGGGTCGAGGTCGAGCCGTTCACGCAGGAAGATTTCGTCACCTTGGCCGAGTTGGAGGCCGCCCGCTTCGGCGAGCAGGGCGAGCCGCAAGCAGCAGACGCGCCGATCGACTTCGGTACCATCGATGCCCTTCTGCTCGACACCGCCGCGGCGCTCGAATGCTTGCCGCAGGTTGCGATCAGCGACGATGCGGCAACCAAAATCCGCCTCGGCAATCCGGTCATCATTCGCGGCCGTGACGCGCCGGTAGAAGCGGAGGAGGCCTGCGCCACCGCGCGCGGCAAGCTGGTCGCCATCGGCGCCATCGAGCAAGGCATGTTCAAGCCAAAGCGGGTCTTTGTCGGGTAACAGCTGTCGCCCGGCGCATGATCTCCAAACCGGATTCTATTTTGGGAAAGGATCATGCGCTAAATCAACAGGCCTACGGCGTCGTTTGCAGTCCGAAAGGATGCGCTGCGCTGTAGTGCCGTTCGACGCTGCACTCGAGGGGGCACATGGCAAAGGCTGACACGGTCAACAAACGAGCGGCGCTCAAAACACGGAGGCCGCCGGTCGGGGCTTCGCCCGGCACGCTGATCGCCGACCCGGCGGCACGCCGTTCCGAGCTCAGGCTGACGTTGATCTCGCCCGAAAAGTTCAAGACCATCGACAATGCCAGCATCGACGACGTCAACACCCATTGCCACAATTGGCCGGTTATCTGGCTCGATTGCACAGGCCTCGCCAACATCCAGCTGATCGAGGAGATCGGCCGGATCTTCAACCTGCATCCGTTGGCGCTGGAAGATGTCGTCAACACCGGCCAGCGGCCGAAGGTGGATTTCTTCGAGGACCATGCCTTTGTCGTCGTCAGGATGATCGACGATGTCACCGCGCATCGCTACGAACAGATCGCCGTCTTCTTCGGCAGGAACTTCGTCGTCACCTTCCAGGAGCGCGAAGGCGACCCGTTCGATCCCGTGCGCAAGCGGATCGCAAGCTCGGTGCCCAACCGCTTGCGCTCGCGCGGCGCCGACTATCTCGCCTATGCTTTGATCGACGCCATCGTCGACAGCTATTTCCCGCCGATCGAGGCTGCCGGCGAATTGGTCGACAGCATTGAGGACCAAATGCTGAACCAGGCGCACAAGCATCAGATGCGGCAGCTTCACGAATTGCGGCGCGATGCCAATGTGCTGAAGGGCGTGCTTTGGCCGATGCGCGACGCGCTGGCGACCATGATCCGCAACGACGTCTCTTATGTGAAGGCCGAAACCAAGATATTTCTGAACGACACGCTCGATCATTCGCTGCGATTGATCGAACTGGTCGAAACCCAGCGCGACATGCTGACCGGCCTGATCGAGATGCACTTGTCGCTCAGCCAGGCGCGCACCAACGACGTCATCAGCTATCTGACGATCGTCTCGGTGATCTTCATGCCGCTTACCTTTCTCGTCGGCGTATGGGGCATGAATTTCGACCCCGACACCTCGCCCTGGAACATGCCGGAGCTGAAGGCCTATTACGGCTATCCGCTGTCGCTCGCCTTCATGGCGCTTGTTGCGGTCGGGCTCTTTGCGTACTTCAAATGGAAGAAATGGCTCTGACTAGGCGGAAGTGCCCGTTTATGCAGCAAAAAGCCGGCTTGTGAATTAGGCTGGCCTTTTTGTCGGAATTGCACTATATGCGCCGCAGCTTCGCGCTTTGACGCGTTGCTTGCACCGGCCCCTGCTGGACGACATCCCGGCTGAGGGCGTCCCGTTTCCTCAAACAGACAAGGAAAAACACGATGTCGATTACTGCCGAACGCAAGAAGGAATTGATGGGCGAATTCGCAACCGCCAAGGGCGATACCGGGTCTCCGGAAGTCCAGGTGGCCATCCTTTCCGAGCGCATCAAGAACCTGACCGATCATTTCAAGGACCACAAGAAGGATAACCATTCCCGCCGTGGTCTGCTCGCTCTCGTTTCCCAGCGCCGCAGCCTGCTTGATTATCTCAAGCGCAAGGACGACGCGCGCTATCAGACGCTGATCGAGAAGCTCGGTCTGCGCCGTTGACGAATTGACCGGCGGGTTCTTTCGAGAGCCCGCCGGTCGCGCATTGGAGCATCGGGTCATCCAAGGCTCCATGAAGGAAGTAGAGCGCCGCGCATCGGTTTGGATGCGCAAAGGACGCTCTGAAGTTTAGATTTGCGCAGGATATTTTCCGAAAACCTGGTTTTCGGGTTCACGCGCAAGGCCACTCGGATCGATTGGCCAACCCGGTTTCGAAACAGCAGAGGGCCGCTCGAAACCGCCCATGGACGGTCATGGGGCAGGATTGCAGGACGCTCGTGCGGCAAATGCGCTGAATAGCCGAGCTTCCCGTTGTCTTGCCCGTGGCTGCCCGAGAAAGGAAGCCAAGGGAAAGGGGCATCCGCGCACGCTGAAACGGCGCGGCCCTTTCCGCATACGAAGGACAAGACATGTTCAATTACCACAAAGTGGAAATCGAATGGGGCGGCCGTCCGCTCATTCTCGAAACCGGCAAGATCGCACGTCAGGCTGATGGCGCGGTGCTGGCCACCTACGGCGAAACCAAGGTTCTCGCCACCGTCGTCTCGATGAAAGAGCCGAAACCCGGCCTCGATTTCTTCCCGCTGACGGTCAACTACCAGGAGAAGACTTACGCCGCCGGCAAGATCCCGGGTGGCTATTTCAAGCGTGAAGGCCGTCCGAGCGAGAAGGAAACGCTGGTTTCCCGCCTGATCGACCGCCCGATCCGGCCGCTCTTCGCCGAAGGCTACAAGAACGACACCCAGATCGTCGTCACCGTCGTCCAGCACGATCTCGAAAATGACCCGGACATCCTGTCGATCGTCGCCACCTCCGCCGCCCTGACCTTGTCCGGCGTGCCGTTCATGGGTCCGGTTGGCGGCGCCCGCGTCGGCTACATCAACGGCGAATACGTGCTCAACCCGCATGTCGACGAGATGCAGGAATCGAAGCTCGACCTAGTCGTCGCCGGCACCGCCGACGCCGTGCTGATGGTCGAGTCCGAAGCCAAGGAACTCGGCGAGGACCTTATGCTCGGCGCCGTCATGTTCGGCCACAGGGGCTTCCAGCCGGTGATCGACGCGATCATCAAGCTGGCTGAAGTCGCGGCAAAGGACCCGCGCGACTTCAACGCGCCGGACTATTCCGCACTTGAAGCCGAGATGCTCAAGATCGTCGAAGGCGAGCTTCGCGACGCCTACAAGATCACCGACAAGCAGAAGCGCTATGCCGCCGTCGACGCCGTCAAGGCGAAGGTCAAGGCCGCGTTCGCGCCGGCAGAAGGCGAAGAGGCCAAATACACGTCCGAACAGATCGGCACCGTGTTCAAGGAGCTCCAGGCCAAGGTCGTGCGCTGGAACATCCTCGACACCGGCTCGCGCATCGACGGCCGCGACCTGAAGACGGTCCGCAAGATCGTCTCGGAAGTCGGCGTCCTGCCGCGCACGCACGGCTCGGCGCTGTTCACTCGCGGCGAGACCCAGGCGCTGGTCGTCGCCACGCTCGGCACCGGCGAGGACGAGCAGTATGTCGATTCGTTGACCGGCATGTACAAGGAGAAGTTCCTCCTGCACTACAACTTCCCTCCCTATTCGGTCGGTGAAACCGGCCGCATGGGTTCGCCGGGCCGCCGCGAAATCGGCCATGGCAAGCTCGCCTGGCGCGCCATCCGGCCGATGCTGCCGACCGCCGACCAGTTCCCCTATACGTTGCGCGTCGTTTCGGAGATCACCGAGTCCAACGGCTCGTCGTCGATGGCTACCGTCTGCGGCACCTCGCTGGCTCTGATGGACGCGGGCGTGCCGCTTGCCAAGCCGGTCGCCGGCATTGCGATGGGCCTGATCAAGGAAGGCGAGCGCTTCGCCGTGCTCTCCGACATCCTTGGCGACGAGGACCACCTCGGCGACATGGACTTCAAGGTTGCCGGCACCGCCTACGGCATCACCTCGCTGCAGATGGACATCAAGATCGAGGGCATCACCGAGGAGATCATGAAGATCGCCCTCGACCAGGCCAAGGATGGCCGTCAGTACATTCTCGGCGAAATGGCCCACGCGCTGTCCGGCGCACGTGCCGAGCTCGGCGAGTTCGCGCCGCGCATCGAGGTCATGCACATCCCGACCGACAAGATCCGCGACGTGATCGGCTCGGGCGGCAAGGTCATCCGCGAGATCGTCGAAAAGACCGGCGCCAAGATCAACATCGAGGACGACGGCACCGTCAAGATCGCCTCGGCCAATGCCAAGGAGATCGAGGCGGCTAAGAAGTGGATACACACCATCGTCGCCGAGCCGGAAGTCGGTGAAATCTACGAAGGCACGGTCGTCAAGACCGCCGACTTCGGCGCTTTCGTCAATTTCTTCGGTCCGCGTGACGGCCTCGTCCACATCTCGCAACTCGCCAATGACCGCGTCGCCAAGACCTCCGATGTGGTCAAGGAAGGCGACAAGGTCTGGGTCAAGCTGATGGGCTTCGACGAGCGCGGCAAGGTCCGCCTGTCGATGAAGGTCGTCGACCAGGCCACCGGCAAGGAAATCGTTCGCGACAAGAAGAGCGAAGGCGAAGAAAACGCCGCCTAAGCTGATCTAACTATGCAATCGAAGCGGGCGCGCCGGAAGGTCGCGCCCGTTTGCGTTTCAACAACAGCCTTGCAGTTCAAGAGTGGTGAATGTCCGCCGAGCCGCTGAAAACGCTTTTCCATCCGTTCGAGGCCGGTGCTGTCTCCCTGCCACGAAAGGATGAACGCATACTCTTTCTCGGTGCCGAGCCCGGCTTTCGCTTGCCCGAAAGTTTTGATGCCAAGCTTCATCTTGTCCAAGGCTTCAGGCCGCACTTTCGCGCCTTGCAGGCGTCCGGCTTCGCGGTCACGCCGCAGGTCGAAGGCGAGGCTTTCGACGCGGCATTTGTGCTCGCTGGCCGCCATCGCGGCCAAAACGAGTTGCGCGTTGCCGAAGCGGTCGAACGCGCAGCACCAGGCGGGTTGATCGTCGTCGCCGGCAGCAAGGACGATGGAATCGCCAGCCTGCGCAAGCATGTCGGCGCCCTTGTGCCGCTCGAAGGCCACCTGCCGAAGCATCACGGCATTGCCTTCTGGTTTCGCCGGCCGGCCGATACCGTTGCCGCGGCAACGCTTCGCGCCGCCAATCCGGACTTGGTGGTCGAGGACCGCTTCCGCACGGCCCCAGGCATGTTTTCCTTCGACAAGATCGATGCCGGATCGAAGCTGCTAGTCGAAAATCTGCCCAACGATCTGCGTGGCAGCGTTGCGGACTTCTGTGCCGGTTGGGGCTATGTCGCCGCCGAAGTCGCCGCCCGCTCACCCGGCATATCGGCGCTTGACCTTTACGAAGCGGATTTCGAGGCGCTGGAGGCGGCCAAGGCCAATGTCGGCAACACAGGCGTGGAGCCACGTTTCTTCTGGATAGATCTGTTGAGCGAACCGGTCGAGCGCCGCTACGACGTGGTCGTCATGAACCCGCCCTTTCACCGCAGCCGGGCGACTGAGCCGGAAATCGGTGCCGGCATGATCCGCGCGGCAGGCAAGGCGCTGAAGCCCGGCGGCCGGCTGTTCATGGTGGCAAACCGCCAGCTTCCCTACGAACCGGTGCTGGCGGCCGCCTTCTCCAGCCATGCGGAGCTCGCCCGCGACGGCATGTTCAAGGTCTTATCGGCGCGACGCTGAAATCCTGCGGGGCAAGCCGGCGATACGTCGCTCGCGCTATTCCCGCCCGCCGTCGGTCTGCTTCAATTCGTCAAGCGTCGGCATGGAAACGATGTGATAGCCGGAATCGACATAATGGATTTCGCCGGTGACGCCGGAGGACAGGTCGGACAGCAAATAGAGCGCGGAGCCGCCGACTTCATCGATCGTCACTGTACGGCGTAGCGGCGAGTTGCGCTGCTGGTAGGAGAACATGTGGCGTGCGTCGGAAATCCCGGCGCCCGCAAGCGTCCGTACCGGTCCCGCCGATATGCCGTTCACCCTGATGCCGCGCGGGCCGTAGTCGTTGGCGAGATAGCGGACGCTGGCCTCCAGCCCCGCCTTGGCGACACCCATAACGTTGTAGTTCGGCATGACACGGACCGAACCGGCATAGGTCAGCGTGACCATCGAACCGCTATCCTTCATCAATGTGGCGGCGTGACGGGCGATCTCGGTGAAGGAGTAGCAGGAGATCACCATGGTGCGGATGAAGTTGTCGCGGCTCGTGTCGGCGTAGAGGCCTTTCAGCTCGTTCTTGTCGGAAAAGCCGATGGCATGGACGACGAAATCCAGCCCGCCCCACGCCTTCCCCAAAGTCTCGAAAGTCGCGGCGACCGACACGCTGTCCTCGACGTCGCAAGGCACCACCAGGGATGCGCCCAATTTCTCGGCGAGCGGCTTGACCCGGCGCCCGAAGGCCTCGCCCTGATAGGTGAAGGCGAGGTCCGCGCCATGTTCGGACAGTTTGCGGGCGATACCCCAGGCGATCGAATGATCGTTGGCAACACCCATGACAAGCCCGCGCTTGCCCTTCATCAATCCGTCCATGGTCGGCAAATCCTTATGCGGAATAGCGCTGGAAAATCAGCGTTGCGTTGGTGCCACCGAAACCGAACGAATTGGACAAAACGGTGTCGATCCTTGCATCGTCGATGCGCTTGCGCACGATCGGCATGCCCTCGAATTCCGGATCGAGGTTCTCAATGTGGGCGCTCTCGCCGATGAAGCCGCCTTGCATCATCAGGATCGAGTAGATCGATTCCTGCACGCCGGCGGCGCCCAGAGAATGGCCGGTTAACGATTTGGTCGACGTGATGAAAGGCATCTTCTCGCCGAACACCTCGCGGATGGCGCCCATTTCCTTGGAGTCGCCGACCGGCGTCGAGGTGCCGTGCGTATTGATGTAGTCGACCGGCGAGGACACCGTTGCGAGCGCCTGCTTCATGCAGCGCGCCGCGCCTTCGCCCGACGGCGCCACCATGTCGTAGCCGTCCGATGTCGCGCCATAGCCGACGATCTCGGCATAGATCTTGGCGCCGCGTGCCTTGGCATGCTCGAGCTCTTCAAGAATCAGCACGCCGGCGCCGCCGGCAATGACGAAACCGTCGCGATCGACGTCGTAGGCGCGTGAGGCGACCGACGCCCTGTCGTTGAACTTGGACGACATGGCGCCCATGGCATCGAAGAGATCCGACATCGTCCAGTCGAGATCCTCATGGCCGCCGGCGAAGACGATGTCCTGCTTGCCCCACTGAATCAGCTCGTAGCCATTGCCGATGCAATGCGCAGACGTCGAGCAGGCCGATGAGATCGAATAGTTGACGCCGTGGATCTTGAACCAGGTGGCAAGCGTCGCCGACGCGGTCGACGACATCGCTTTTGGCACCGCGAACGGCCCGATCCGCTTGGGGCTGCCGTTTTTGATCGTGGTCTCGGCCGCCTCGACGATTGCACGGGTCGACGGTCCGCCGGAGCCCATCACGATACCGGTGCGCTCATTGGTGATGTCGGCCTCGTCGAGGCCGGCGTCTGCGATCGCCTGGTCCATTGCGACATGGTTCCAGGCAGCACCCTGCGACAGGAAGCGCATGGCGCGACGGTCGATCATGCCCGACGGGTCCAGCGTCGGCGCACCCCACACCCGGCAACGGAAGCCATGCTCGGCGAAAGAGTCGGAGAAGCTGATGCCGGATCTGGCATCGTGCAGCGAGGTCTGCACCTCGTTGGCATTGTTGCCTATCGACGACACGATTCCGAGACCTGTGACTACGACCCGTCTCATTCGCAACTCCTTCCAGCGGACCCCGAACCTGAAATCAATTTCCGGAATGGAACCATGCGCAAAATTAAAGTGCTACAGCGTTCATCAGACGTCCAAGACGTCGTACTGCAGGGTCTTCGTTCAGACGGCGGCCGATTGCTTGGACAGACCGACCTTCAGATCCGTTGCCGCGTATATGGGCTCGCCATCTGCCTTCAGCCAGCCATCGGCGATGCCAAGCACAAGCCGACCGCGCATCACGCGCTTGAAGTCGACGCCATACTCCACCTTCTTGACCGAAGGCGTGACCATGCCTTTGAACCTCACCTCACCGGTCGACAGCGCCATCCCCTTGCCGGGTTCACCGAGCCATCCGAGATAGAACCCCGTCAACTGCCACATGGCGTCCAGGCCCAGGCATCCCGGCATGATCGGATTACCGATGAAATGGCAGGCGAAAAACCACAAATCCGGCTTGATGTCGAATTCCGCGCGGATGAAACCCTTGTCGAACGCACCGCCGGTCTCGCTGATCTCGGTGATGCGGTCGAACATCAGCATCGGCGGATAGGGCAACTGCGCATTTCCCGGTCCGAACAGCTCGCCGCGGGCGCAGGCAAGCAATTCCTCGTAACCGTAGCTGGATTTCGGATCCGCCATCAATCTCGTCCCCGTGATCGTCCCGCGCGAAAGGAGCCCTTGTCGGTGGTTTCCTAACACAATCTGTTTCAGGCCGGAAACCGGCGTTTGCGCTTAACCTGCCCGTCTGCCCGGGTCAATGCGCGCTATTGATCGCATTCGGTCGACAGAATATATGTCAGGACACGTCCAGTTTCGGCAGATGCTCAATTTCTGCCATTTTGGACCTGTCTGAGGCGGAACTGTGAGCGCGACGGATAGATGGATCTGGGTTGCCGGAAGGATAATGTCGCTGTGGACAAGCGGGTTCGTGAGGCCGGTCTGAGGCCGACACGCCAGCGCATCGCGCTGGCCGATCTGCTTTTCGCCAAGGGCGACCGCCATCTTTCGGCCGAGGAACTGCACGAGGAGGCGCTTGCCGCCGGCGTGCCGGTGTCTCTGGCCACCGTCTACAATGCTCTGCACCAGTTTACCCAGGCCGGTCTTCTGCGCATCCTTGCCGTCGAGGGATCGAAGACTTATTTCGACACCAACACCTCCGATCACCATCATTTCTATATCGAGGGCGAAAACAGGATCTTCGATATCGACAGCGGCCCGGTGACGGTTTCCAACCTGCCGGAGCCGCCGGAGGGCATGGAGATCGCCAATGTCGATATCGTGGTGAGACTGCGTCCGAAACGCTGCGACTGACCGGCATCTTATGAAATTCCTGGATTTGACGCTCCGGCTCGAATGGGTCGCCGTCGCGGTGGCGGCTCTTGTCTTCTATGCAATCGCCGGTGTTTCCTGGTGGCTGTTTGCCGTGCTCATTCTGGCGCCCGACCTGTCGATGCTGGGTTACATCGCCGGGCCGCGCGTCGGGGCCGTCGCCTACAACGCCTTGCACACACTGATCTTGCCCGTTCTGCTGGCGCTTCTCGGCAGCGTCTTTGACAATGCAATGGCGATAGCTGTCGCGCTGATCTGGATCGCCCACATCGCCATCGACCGCGCTCTGGGCTACGGTTTGAAGCTGTCAAGCAGTTTCCAGGATACCCATCTCGGCCGCATCGGCCGCTAAACCATCCCCGAACCGAAGATCAGCGAAACAAATGCCGGATCCGGTGCTTCCAGCGCTGGCCCGACCTGCGGTTCGGAAAAGTCAGTTCTTGACCTTTTCGCCGGGATAGGCACCCCAGACCAGCGACTGCGCGAGCCAGCCGGTATGGCCGTCGAAGGTCATTTCGCACCACTGGCCATCGCAGGACTTGATCGTGCCCATCACCCCCGGTTCGAGGATCGCGATGACGCCTGCGTCTTTTGCCGGGTCGTCAAGGAGGTTGACGCGAGCGTCCTTGCCGCGCTGCCAGGGGGCGACGATCGCCGTGCGACGGCCCGAAAGCAGCGACTGATTGATCCAGCCTTCCGAGCCGTCGGCATCACGCACACGGCGCCACGTATCGAACTCCTGGATGATCTCCATCGGCAGGCCTGGCTTCATATACATCCAGTCGACGGAATAATTGACGCCCGGCCCAACGCGCGAGTTGACGCGGCCGGATTTCAGGCTGACGAAGCGCGGCAGCGGCAAGCCGCTTGGTCCGAGCGTGATGCTCTGGGCGGGTGCGGCGGCACTTTGCGCCATCACCAGTGGGCTATGGATGAGAGCGCCGAGGAATGCTGCACTGAGGGTCAGGCGGAGCGACGCGAAACCAGACACTTTCGTTCCTTTCGGCACCGGCCCATCGGCCTTCGCCCCTTTTTCTTTGTCTTCGGCGGAACCGCTTGTTACATGAATGACCGGTACCGCGATCGGCTCTCAGTTTCGCCGTTCTTGGTTAAAGAGGTCTCAACGAGATCGGGTTCGAGGAAAACAATGGCAGGCAAAAAGAAGCCCCTCGTCGTCATCACGCGCAAATTGCCCGACCCGGTCGAGACCCGCATGCGCGAGTTGTTCGACGCCCGCTTGAATGTGGAGGACAGGCCGATGACGCAGCCGGAACTGGTGGCTGCGGTCAAGGAGGCCGATGTGCTGGTGCCGACCGTCACCGATAATATCGACGCGGCGCTGATTGCCCAGGCCGGCGACAACCTCAAGCTGATCGCCAATTTCGGCAATGGGGTAGACAAGATCGACGTTGCGGCAGCGGCCAAGAAAGGCATCACCGTGACCAACACGCCGAACGTGCTGACCGAAGATACGGCCGACATGACCATGGCGCTGATGCTGGCCGTACCGCGGCGGCTGGCCGAAGGCGCCAACGTGCTGACCGGCGATAAGAAATGGGCGGGCTGGTCGCCGACCTGGATGCTCGGCCGGCGCATTTGGGGCAAACGGCTCGGCATTGTCGGCATGGGTCGCATCGGCACCGCCGTCGCCAGGCGTGCCAAGGCGTTTGGCCTCTCGATCCACTACCACAACCGCCACCGCGTACTGCCGGCAATCGAGGACGAGTTGGAAGCCACGTATTGGGAAAGCCTTGACCAGATGCTCGCCCGCATGGACATTATCTCGGTCAATTGTCCATCGACACCGGCAACCTTCCACCTGCTTTCGGCGCGGCGGCTGGCGCTTCTGCAACCGTCAGCTTACATAGTCAACACCGCGCGCGGCGATATCATCGATGAGGAATCGCTGGTCAAGCTCATCCATGACGGCAAGATCGCCGGCGCCGGCCTCGACGTCTACGAGCACGAGCCGGCGCTGAACAGCAAGCTGCTGAAACTCGCCCACAAAGGCAAGGTCGTGCTGTTGCCGCATATGGGCTCGGCGACGCTCGAAGGCCGTATCGACATGGGCGAGAAGGTAATCATCAACATCCGCGCCTTCTTCGACGGTCATCGCCCGCCCGACCGCGTGCTGCCGCTGCGGGCGTGACCGGCCATCGTGGCAGCGAATTCTGGTCGCGGCAGCTGCCTGCTCGCTTTTGGATAGCGTTTGCTTACAAAAGCACCTTGCGCATGGTGATTGAGGTCGGCCGGTCGTAACCTTTGTGTGCTGTCCGTTCGGTTTCGCGAAAGCCGAGGCGGGCGAAGGCAGCGTGGTTTCCAGTCAGTTCGACCCGGGTCTGGAGCTCGATGGCGGTCCTGTTGCGGCTGCGGGCAAGATCTTCGACGGCCTGCATCAGCTGTTTTCCAATGCCTTGTCCCTGAAGCGTCGGCTCGACCGCGAGCTTTCCAATATAGAGGTCGTCTGCGCGCTTCAGGACGAAGACGCAACCGACGATCTCGTTTCCCTTCAGTGCCAGGAATGCTGTCTCCTCCAGCGCTCTAGCCCTGAGATTTTCAACGGTGAGCCGATGCGCCGAGGACGGCGGGTCAATAACCTCGTCCATAAAGGCGAAGGCGCGCATGACCAGCGCCAGCACCTCGTCCCAACGGTCGAAATCGGCCGCAAGCTGCACGATGGAAACGTCGGCAGGCAGGCTCATGGGCTGGTTCGCTTGTAGCGGATCGTGTCGAAGCGTGCCGCCAGCGCATCGTAGAGCAGCAGTCGTCCGACCAGCGGCTCGCCAATCCCGGTGATCAGCTTGATCGCTTCCATGGCTTGCAGCGTGCCGATGACCCCGGTCAGCGCCCCGACAATGCCGGCCACCGCGCAGGATGGCACAAGTCCCGGCGGCGGCGCCTCGGGAAAGAGATCGCGGTAGCTTGGGTTCAACTTGCCGTCCGGGCCGGTTTCGAATGGCTTCAGTACGGTGACCGAGCCGTCGAAGCGGCCAACGGCGGCATGCACGAGCGGCCGGCTTTCCGCGGCGCAGGCGTCGGCCACCGCGTAGCGTGTCTCGAAATTGTCGGAGCCGTCAACGACGATGTCATAACGGGCAATGAGGGTAGGGGCGTTGTCGACGGTCAGCCTGAAATTGTGCTCTTCCACGACGACGTTTGGATTGATGCGGATGATCGCCGCTCTGGCACTGTCGGTTTTTGCCATGCCGACCATGTCCGTGCCGTGGATCACTTGTCGTTGCAGGTTGGAAAGCGAAACGATGTCGTCGTCGACGATACCGAGAGTGCCAATCCCTGCGGCGGCGAGATATTCGAGCACAGGCGCTCCCAATCCGCCGGCGCCAATGACGAGCACCCGCGCCCGCTTCAGCCGCTGCTGGCCGGCGCCGCCGATCTCGGGCAGCACGATGTGGCGGGCGTAGCGTTCGAGCTCTTCATCGGTGAGGGCGGCTGTGATCATCGCCGGACCATATAGCGGAGGAAAAAGCTTGTCAGGTATCAATGCATGCCGCTCAGAAGTGCGCCATGAACCAAGTTCAAATGGTCGGCCTGACCGTGCCGTGATCGACGGTCAGGAATTGCGCGCGTCCCTTGAGGCTGTCAAACAACGCGGCATCGGTCCCGGTCATGAAGGCCTGGCAGTTTAGTTCCTCCAGGATCGAGAACAAGGCCGCCCGTCGACCGCCGTCGAGATGGGCGGCGATCTCGTCGAGCAGCAGGATCGGTGTCATGCCCGACATCTCACCGGTTAGCCGCGCATGCGACAAGACAATGCCGACCAGCAGCGCCTTCTGCTCGCCGGTCGAACAGAGCTCGGCCGGCATCGCCTTGGGCCGGTGGCGCACCACGAGGTCGGAACGGTGCGGGCCGTCGAGCGTGCGTCCGGCGGTGCGGTCGCGGTCGCGCCCCTGGACAAGCGCACGACGGAACCGTTCCTCTACGTCGACGGCCGGCAAAATACCGAGTTCGCCTTCCAGTTCGCCAGAGATGCCGATGTCGGCTTGCGGAAACGGTCCGTCGCCGGGCAGCCGGTCGATCATGGCGGCGAGCAGGCGCACCAGTTCGGCACGCGCCGCGGCAATCGCCACGCCGGTCTCGGCCATTTGCATCTCGATCGCATCGAACCAGGCACCGTCGCGTGAACCGTCGGCGAGCAGTCTGTTGCGGCCGCGCATTGCCTTTTCGTAGTCAAGCGCGCGCTGGCCGTGGCCAGGATCGATCGCCAGCACCAGCCGGTCTAGGAAGCGCCGGCGGTCGGCAGCCGGCCCGGGGAACAGGCCGTCCATGGCCGGTGTCAGCCAGACCACGCGCAGCCATTCCAGCATGTCTTCGGCTGAGCGTGCCGTCGCGCCGTTGATCCGCACCCGCCGGCCGGCTTCGCCGTCGCTGCCCGATATTCCGGTACCGATCTCGACCTGGCCTTCCGGCCCGTCAAGCCGGGCATGCAGCGCAAAGCCACCGTCGCCGCCTTCGCGCGCCACCTCGGAATAGGGTGCGCGGCGCAGGCCGCGGCCCGGCGTGAGCAGCGAGATCGCTTCAAGCAGATTGGTCTTGCCGGCGCCATTGTCGCCGGAGAAAACGACAGCGCCGGGATCAAGGTCGATTGCCAACGCCGCATAGTTGCGGAAATTCGTAAGTATGAGCTTACTTATGTACGTCTGCTGCGGTTTTGCAGATCTGGTCACGACAGCAAGATGGCCCCGTTCGGGCCCTACACCCGCATCGGCATCAGCACGTAGAGCGCGGTCTCGTCGGCCATATCGTGGATCAGTGTCGGGGAACCGGCATCCGCCAGCATGAACTTCGCCTCCGTGCCGGTCAGTTGCGCGGCAACGTCGAGCAGGTATTTGGCGTTGAAGCCGATTTCAATCGGATCGGACGAATAGTCGGCCGCCAGTTCCTCGGTGGCACTGCCCGAATCCGGGTTGTTGACCGCAAGCGTGACCTGCCCTTCGGCGATCGAAAGCTTCACCGCCCGGCCGCGTTCGGACGAAATGGTCGAAACGCGATCGACGGCAGCGGCGAAACTCTGGCGATCGATAATCAGCTTCTTGTCGTTGCCGGTCGGAATGACGCGCTGGTAGTCCGGGAAAGTGCCGTCGATCAGCTTGGAGGTCAAGATAACGCTGCCGATGGTGAAACGGATCTTGGTGTCGGACAACTCGGTGGTGACTGCAACATCGGGATCGTCGACCAGCTTTTGCAGCTCGCTGACCGTCTTTCGCGGGATTATGACGCCAGGCATGCCCTCAGAGCCTGCCGGCGCATCGATCTCGGCGCGCGCCAGCCGGTGGCCGTCGGTCGCGACAGAGCGCAGCTTCAGCTTGCCGCCGGCCTCGTGCGTGTGCAGATAAATGCCGTTCAGATAATAGCGCGTCTCCTCGGTGGAAATGGCGAACTGGGTCTTTTCGATGAGGCCCTTTAGTCCGAAGGAATCGAGCCGGAAAATATGCGAGAACGACCCGGCTGAAAGCTCGGGAAAGTCGGACTGCGGCAGGCATTGCAGGCGGAAGCTCGAGCGCCCCGACGTCACCGTCATGGCGTTGCCGTCTTCGTCGGTCTTCAGCGCCACCTCCGCGCCGTCGGCAAGCTTGCGCACGATGTCGTAGAGCAGATGTGCCGGGACCGTCGTCGCCCCGCCACGTTCGACCTTTGCCGGCGTTGCTTCGGTCACCTCCAGGTCGAGGTCGGTCGCCTTCATTTCAAGGCTGGCCCCCTCGGCGCTGAGCAGCACGTTCGACAGGATCGGAATGGTATTGCGCCGCTCGACCACGCGGTGAACATGGTTGAGCGACTTCAGGAGATTTGACCGTTCCAGGATAACACGCATGACAAAACAGGCTCGCTTGAATGAATGAACGGGTCTCCGGCAAGCGGCGCCCCGCGAAAGGTCTGAACAGGCTCAGAATCTGCGTAAACTGACAGGAAAAACCCGGCAAACGCAAGCCCGCGCCACCGGTTCGGACCGGCTGCACGGGCTTTCTGGGGATAAAAAGGCCGGAGTCCGCGAGCCGGCGTTTTTCGGGCCGTCAGGCCTGGTCGTTGATCAGCCTTCTCAGCAATTCGAGTTCCTGCGCCAGTGTGTTGTCGGCACCGGAAAGATCCTCGATCTTGCGCACCGCATGCAGCACGGTCGTATGGTCACGACCGCCGAACCGCCGCCCGATCTCCGGCAGCGAGCGCGGCGTCATCACCTTCGACAGATACATGGCGACCTGCCGTGGCTTGACGATGGTGCGTGTGCGCCGGTTGGACAGAAGTTCGGTCTTCGACACGTTGTAGTGGCGCGCGACGATGCGCTGGATGTCCTCGATACGCACCCGCTTGGGTTCGCCCGAACGATAGATGTGGCCAAGGATCTCGTCGATGCGGTCGATGGTGATCTGCGGTTCGAAGGATTGACGAAACAAAAGCTGGTTGAAGGCACCTTCGAGCTCGCGTCCGCTGCCGGTCACCGTGCGGGCGACGTGGTTGAGGATCTCTTCGGAAATATCGAGCGACGCATCGTCGAGCTTGGCGGTGGCAAGCCTGAGCTTGAGCATACCGATACGCATGGCGAAATCCGGGGCTGACATTTCCAGCGCGACGCCGCCGTTGAGGCGCGAGCGGACGCGTGGCTCCAGCGACTCCAATTCCGACGGCGGCCGGTCGGCAGCGACCACCACTTGCTTGGCGCTGTCGAGCAGCATGTTGATTAAATGGCAGAATTCGTGCTGGATCGACTTGCCCTGCAGGAACTGCATGTCGTCGATGATGAGGAGGTCGATGTCGCGCAGCTGTTCTTTCAGCGTCAGTGCGTTGTTGTCGCGGATCGCGGTGGCGAACCGCCACATGAAATACTCAGCCGTCAGATAGACGACCCGCGATTTCGGATTCTGCTTCAGCGATTCTGCGGCGATCGCCTGCAACAGGTGCGTTTTGCCCAGCCCGACCGTCGCGTGAAGAAAGAGCGGATTGAAACGCACCGCGCTCGACTGCGATTCCGCGACCGCCTTGGCGGCGGCAAAAGCCACTCGGTTCGATGGTCCTTCGATGAAGGAGGTGAAAGTATAGCGTGGATCGAGTGGCGAACCGAGAACATTGTGCCGGAACTCGGTTTCTGCCGGCATCCCCGGGCGGGGTACCGGGACCCGTTCGACCCTGCTGGGGCTCGCCGTGCCCGCAGAGAGCGCGGTTTGCGTCTGCCTGGTCATCTTGCGCGCCGGGGCCACTTCTGGCTCGACGCTGTTGCGGCCCTGCCGTGTGGCGGTGCGAACCACGATCTCGATCTTGAGGATTTCCGGATCCTCGTGCTTCCACAACTCGGTGATGAGATCGAGATAGTGGCCGTTGATCCATGAACGCAGGAATGCGGTTGGCACTGAGATGCGGACAATGCCCTTAGAGGATTCAGCGACCTTCATGCGCCCGAACCAGCTCGAATAGACCTCGGTTCCCAGACGCGCCTTCAACTGGGCCTTGACCCGATCGAACTTCTGTTCAGCTTCATTGGAAGCCGCCATGTCGTTCCTTCCGATTAACGTTCCAGGAAATGGGAGGTCGCCTGTAAGCTCCCTTTCGATGCCGCCGCTCTGCATGATCGAGTTCCTTGTCTCTTGTACCTGTTTTCCGCCGGGGATGCGCCTCCTGCATCCATGTTTCCGGCGACCGTGTCTTCGCTGCGACACCATCGCCGCCGCCGGGCTGATGAATCGCCTCGTTGTCGGTCCGGCGCCGAAGAGCCGATCCGCTTTGGTCATGTCAGGGCAACAAAATGCCGTCCGGCGAAAAACCGCCGGCGCACCGTCGACCTGCCATGTACAATTACGCCAGTCCCCTACCGTATCGAAAAGACAAACCAACCCCGTCCGCGGAGTTGAATCCGCGCTGTAAACTCTGCCAATTTGAGCTGGCCGGTTTCAGGCTGGTCAAGGGCCAAGGGCCCGTCCCTTCGATGGACAGACATTACCGAAATCGCTGTGGATAGGGCAAGGCCACCCCTAACGGATTTTTAAGGAATCTGACTAGCAAGGGACGTTTCGAACGCCATGCCGCAACAGTTGATTTTGACAAAGCCATTGTGATTCAAACCCTTTTCCGGCGAATGTGAAAAAGGCCACACAACGCGAAATTTTCTGAAATAATTCACTTGACAGCCAATTGCCGCCTATCGGCCACAGCCGATGTGAACAAGCTGTGGATCACCATCGGTAAGCCTCTGAAAAAAAACAGTAATCTGTGACGCTCGGAAATTTTCGCATTGGCGGTTTCGAAGGCTGCGAATATCAGCGGGTATGTATACGCCGGCAAAGCATTTCGAACTTTGAAATGCATGCGGAGCGCCATTTTGCGGGCTTTCTTTTAAGTACTTGCCGGCAAACGAAAAAAACCCGGCGCGATTGGCCGGGTTTGAAGAAGCGCAGTTCAGGAAAAGATATATTAGGCCGACAGCACCTTGACCCGTTGGGCCAGCCGCGACACCTTGCGCGATGCCGTGTTCTTGTGCACCACGCCCTTGGTCGCGGCGCGCATCAATTCCGGCTCGGCCACCTTGAAGGCAGCCTGTGCGGCCGCCTTGTCGCCGGCCGCGAGCGCCTCTTCGACCTGGCGGATGTAGGTCCGGACGCGGGAGCGGCGGTTCTTGTTGATCGCTGCGCGACGGGCGATCTTGCGCGTTGCCTTTTTGGCCGAGGAGGTATTGGCCATGGTGCCTCTCTTCTGATCTGGTGGGCGCTTGCGGGATACCGCAGGGCGCAAAAAACAAACGGGCAGCCACAGGGCCGCCTCGGTTGGTGCGGCTTATAGTTCAGCTTTTCCGGCGCGTCAACGCTGCAGCGCTTTCTTTTTGACCGGCGCCTTCGTCATCTCATCGGTTCGTGAAATTCGGCTTCCGCTTGCCGCTGAAGGCCGCCATGCCTTCCTTCTGGTCATCCAGCGCAAACAGCGAATGAAATAGCCGGCGCTCGAACCGCAGACCCTCGGTGAGCGTCGTCTCATAGGCGCGGTTGACGGCCTCCTTTGCCATCATCACCGACGGCAAGGAAAAACCAGCGATCTTGGACGCTGCCTTAAGCGCTTCCTCGATCAACTCGCCGGCTGGCACCACGCGCGAGACAAGGCCGGAACGCTCGGCCTCGGATGCGTCCATCATTCGACCCGTCAGGCACATATCCATCGCCTTCGACTTGCCGACAAAGCGGGTCAGGCGCTGCGATCCGCCCATGCCGGGCATGACGCCCAGCGTGATCTCGGGTTGGCCAAACTTGGCGGTGTCGGCGGCGATGATGAAGTCGCACATCATCGCCAGTTCGCAGCCGCCCCCCAGCGCATAGCCCGCCACTGCCGCGATGATCGGCTTTCGTGCCCGCGTAAATTCCTCCCAGCCGACGAAGAAATCCTGCAGATAGGCATCCACATAGGAGATGGACTGCATTTCCTTGATATCGGCACCTGCCGCGAAAGCCTTTTCCGAACCAGTGATGACCATGGCGCCGATGTCGGCATTGGCGCCCATGCTATTCACCGACGCGACCAGTTCCGCCAGCACTTGTGAATTCAGCGCGTTGAGCGCCTGCGGCCGGTTCAGCGTAATCAGCCCGACCTTGCCGCGGGTTTCGACGATGATGGTTTCATAGCCCATGCTTTGCTCCTCCTCGGTTCTGGTTCAAGCCTGACAGGCCCGGCAGTGGAAGGTCGAACGACCGCTTTGCACGATACGCTCGATGTGGCCGCCACAACCAGGCTTGGAGCAGCCTTCCCCCTCGCGATCGTAAACCGCGAAGGAATGCTGGAAGTAGCCCAGTGATCCATCGGTCTGCATATGATCGCGCAACGACGAGCCGCCGGCGGCGATCGCATCGGCGACGACCGAGCGGATTGCTTCGGCCAGGCGTTCGCTTTGCTCTTTGGCTTTCTTGCCGGCTCTCGCGAGGGTGCCCGCTTCGCGCAGCGGCGACAGGCCGGCCCGCCAAAGCGCTTCCGAGACGTAGATATTGCCTAGCCCGGCAATCAGCCTCTGGTCCAGAAGTGCCGCTTTCAGCGGTGACTTGCGACCTTTCAGCAACGAAGCGAGCAGCGCGCCGTCCAGTGCGTTGCCTGTAGGCTCGACGCCTAATCCCGCCAGCATCGGATGCATGTCGGGCTCCCCTTCCGAAAACAGCATGAACCCGAAGCGGCGCGGGTCGTTGAAGATCACGCGAGAGCGGACGCCGGAAGGGGATGCGATGTCGAAGACGACGTGATCGTGAGCAGTGTTTTTCGAGCGTTCGTGGTGGAACGCGCCGGGCGTTGCGCTCTCGTCGGCCGTTTCGATGCGAAACGAACCCGACATGCCGAGATGGCAGATCAGAACCGGGCCGTTGTCCATGTGCATTGTCAGATATTTGGCACGGCGGCCGAGCGCCGCAATCGTCTTGCCGGTCAGCCGCTCCGAAAATCTCTCGGGGAACGGAAACCGCAAATCCGGCCGGCGTGCCTCGACACCGACAATGCGGGCACCTTCAAGGGCCGGCTGCAGACCGCGCCTGACTGTCTCTACCTCCGGCAGCTCAGGCATGGCCACCTATCGTGGCATGGAAGGAGGTGCCGTGACGGCCGCGCGCCAGCCCGAGATGTTCGGCCACGGTTTCGCCGATGTCGGCAAATGTTGTCCTCAGTCCGATGTCTGCGCCTTTGAAACCCGGCCGTGTCCCGATAATCGGAATACGCTCGCGCGTGTGGTCGGTGCCGCGCCACGTCGGATCATTGCCGTGATCGGCGGTCAAGATGAGCAGATCGCCTGGCCTCAGCCGTGCGAATGCCTCGGGCAGGCGCCGGTCGAAAGCTTCGAGTGCGGCGGCATATCCCGCAACGTCGCGCCGATGCCCGAACTCGGTGTCGAAGTCGACAAAGTTTGCGAAGACGAGGTCGCCGTCGCGGGCGTCTTCCATGGCACCAAGCGTTTTGTCGAACATCGCCATGTTGCCGGCAGCCTTGCGGACTTCCGAGATCCCCCGATGGGCGAAAATGTCGCCGATCTTGCCGATCGCGATAACCCGGCTGCCGCGCGCCGTCAGCCGGTCGAGCAGCGTCGGTTCCGGTGGCGGTACGGCATAGTCGCGACGATTATGCGTTCGCTCGAACGTGGCGGCGGTTTCACCGATAAACGGCCGCGCGATGACGCGGCCGATATTCAGCGGATCGACGAGCCTGCGCACCAGTTTGCAGAACTCGTAAAGCCGTTCCAGGCCGAAATGAACCTCATGCGCGGCGATCTGCAGGACGGAGTCGATCGAAGTGTAGCAGATCGGCTTGCCGGTGCGGATATGGTCTTCGCCGAACCGTTCGATAATCTCGGTGCCCGGAGCATGGCAATTGCCGAGGATGCCAGGCACCTTCCCTTCACGCACCATTGCTTCGGTCAACTCGGCCGGAAAGGCAGGAATCTTGTCTGGGAAGTAACCCCAGTCGAAACGGACCGGCAGGCCGGCTATTTCCCAATGGCCCGATGGCGTATCCTTGCCGCTCGAAACCTCTTGGGCCGCGCCGTGAAAGGCGGCGGCAAGCGGTGCACTGCCGGCATTCTCAAACCTGAAACCCGTTGCCGTTGCCGCGGCTTGGCCGAGACCGAGCGCGAGCATGTTTGGTACAAGAAGGGGTCCGGCACGCAGGCCTTCGCGGTCGGCGCGGCCTTCTGCGCAGGCCCGCGCGATGTGTGCGAACGTATTGGAGCCGGTGTCGCCATAACGTTCGGCATCGGCCGCGCCGCCGATGCCGAAGGAGTCGAGGACAAAAAGGAAGGCGCGTGCCATCGAAAGGTTCATCATTGCCTGTGTGTTGGCTCAGACATAGGGTTCCGCGCCGCCATTGGCAATTCGGAAACCCAAACAGCACGGCTTGGCGTGCTGGTCCCGGAGAGACGAATCGCGGCATGGTCGATCTGCGGATGGAAATGCGCGGCGCGGAGCTCGCATGAGGCTTGCCCTGACAGCATTCGCCACCGTACTGGCTTTGCTGCTGGATGCGTCTTGCACAAACCTGGCGCGAGCCGATTGGCGCGATGTTATCAGAACGTTCCGTATCGGTATCGTCGCCGAACCGTTGCCGGTCGAGGGACTATGTGCTGGCTGCAGCCATCGTGCGTCTAGTCTCGGCCCGCGGTCGCAAGCAATAGCAACAGACCGGTTAGCGGGCTTCAGGCGTCAGCAATCGCTGCACGGAATGGTCGGGCTCCTGCGCGGCCGCAGATAATAAGTTTCCGCCATCGATATCGAATTGAAGACCGAGCTCAACCCGAACCGGCTTTGGCCGTCCGCCGACCAGGTAATGATTGGCTTGTAGGCGAGATCGCTTTCGACCCGGATGAGGAACGTGCCTTTGATCTTGAGCGCGCTAGGGACCGTTGTGGTGGAATCCTTGACCGCGTCGACGCTAGAGACGCCATCGACCAGTTTGCGCGACCACACGACCAGGACTTTCGGCGTCGTCTCGTTCGTCACCTGTATCGCCGTGATAATGATCTTCGGTTTCGAGCGGTTGTAGGGCTGGAGCGTGGAACTGCCGATCGCCATGATGGCATCGACATCGGCCGCCTTGACGGTCTGCTGCTGCGTGACGAGGTCCGCTACCATGCTGCCGATGCGGCTGACCTTCTTGCTGGTCTCGATGGCTTGCGAGGCCTCCATTGTCATAAAGTACATGATCAACAGGATAGGCACGATGAGGGCAAACTCGACAGCCGCAATACCGCGGCGGTCCGAGCAAAGTCGGACTGCTCTTGTACAAATCCCTGCGATGCCCAGCTGTGCCCCCGCACGAATCATGGCTTTGCCCTTTTCAAGCGACTACGTGGTTCAGTTGTCGAACGGCTCGTTCTGCCAAGTGATCGAAGCAAAATGCAGCGTTTTGCCGTCCTTCAGGTTGGCCATCGATTTGGCCATGAAGTCGGTCATCACCGGCCATTTGTAAAAAACACGCAGCATGTTTCTCGACTCCGCCAGGCCAGGTGCGACGGTGAAGGTCTGTGTGCTCGTGCCTTTGGTCAGCACGACGTCGCCATCCTGGACCTTGAAACCGGCCAGCGCCGCATCGGCGAAGGTCGGATATTCGCGCAAGTCCACCAGCAATCCGGGACAGGTCTTGGCGACCATGATCTCCAATTTGGTGCAGATCATATCCCGCAGCTTGGTGCCGGACACATCGGTCGGTCTTAATTGGCCGGTACGCAGCTGGCGCGCGATGTCGTCGGTTGCGTTTGCCATCACTTCCTGTGCGGCAAAAGAAATGCAGCTCTCCAGGATGGCGAAGACAAGAAGCGCGAAAGGAATTGCAAGCATGGCGAATTCGATCGCCGTGCTTCCGCGGCGGTCGCCCAAAAACCGTCTTGGAGAACCTGCTCGTCCTGCCTTGCTCATGTCCGCTGCCCGCCGATGCCGCTTCTGTATCGGTCCACCCTTAGTCGGAACCGATTGAAGTCCGGTTGGAATGACCGTTAAATTCAACGGGAAGGCCTTAACCCGGCGATAACCGAAGCACGTTCCCGCCAAAGACGGAGACGTCGGCTAGCTAATGCACGGCGCTCATTTCGGCTTCAGAGGCCTTCTCGGCATCGCTCTTATACGAGCTTTCGCAATATGGCGCACAGGACATGGTCTGTACTTCGGAACGCCGATAGATGCGCACCGACGACGCTGCCTGGCGCACGACGGTTATTTGCTCATCGACGATCGGATTGCCCTGCTGGTCGAGGACGACGAGATTGGTGACGCCAAATCCCTTGCCGGTCAGTACGATCGTCGATGCGTCCTGCACGGAGGCGTCGGCGATCGCCGGATTGCCGACGACAATCGTATCGGCGGCGCGCGACAATTTGATGATCTTTGCCTGGTTCATCGTCACCTCGATGCCGGCGCCGGCCTTGGCTGGAAAGGCGAAAGCCGCTGCGGCAAAAAGCACGGCAACTGGAAATGATGATCTCGGCCCGGCCATTGAGGCGCCCCCTGGCAAACTGTTCAACGGAACATGAACGAGATTGGTGAACCAACCGTTAAGCGGCTGGAATTCAGAATCAAGCCGGAACCGGCATTGGGTCTAGCCGGCACGGCTGAAACGTCTTTGCCGAATTGCGCCTGTTGCGCCTTTTGTCGGCCGGGGCCCTGGCGGCGGGTATTTTAGTTCTGGGTTAACCACGCAATGTCGTCGAAGCGGGAAAGGAATCGGTAAGCCTGTTTATTAAGCCGATTGAAACAGCTTCTCCTTAGATTCGCAGTATCCGATCAGCCACCAAGAGAAGTTGACGGAAGTGCTGTAACAATTGGAGTAGGAGCTCGAATGTCTAACCTCATCGCACGTTTTGTGAAGGACGAATCCGGCGCGACCGCTATCGAATACGGTCTGATCGCCGCTCTTATCGCACTCGCCATCATGGTCGGCGCCGGCCAGCTCGGCAACTCGCTGAACGCCAAGTTCACCGCCATCTCCACTAAGGTGAACGGTAGCTGACCGTAACGGGTTCGCTTGTTCTGAAATAAGGGCCGCCGCACTGGCGGCCCTTATTTAGTCCTGGTATGAATTGAAATTTGCGCCTCATCAGTCGTTAGTCGAATAGGATTGGGTTGGGGGCCAGATGCAATTGGGTCATAGGCGCGCCGATGCTTGAAGCCGTGATCTTCGTCGTATTTCCGTTCTGCATGCTTTTTGCCGCGATCTCCGACATGCTTTCGATGACGATCGCCAATCGCGTGCCGGTGTTGCTTGTGGTCGTCTTCGCCTTGGTTGCGCCTTTGACCGGTATGGACTGGGCCACCTATGGCTGGCATTTCGCCGCCGCCGGCCTGGTTCTCGCGGTGACGTTCGGCCTGTTCGCGCTGGGCGGCATGGGCGGCGGCGACGCCAAGCTTCTGGCTGCCACTGGCATGTGGATGGGACTGAACATCCATCTCATCGAATACCTCGTCGCCTCGACATTCATCGGCGGCCTGCTGACGCTAGCCATCCTCGCCTATCGAAAATCGCCGCTTGCCGCCGTCACAAGCCATAATCCGTTCCTGCGCCATTTCGCCGATGAGGCGACCGGCGTTCCGTACGGCATCGCGCTTGGCATTGGCGGTCTGCTCACCTATTCCGACTCGCCATTGATGGCCTGGGCACTCACCAGGCTGGCGGGCTGAATTTCACTTTACGCGGTTGGCGCCGAGCAGGCGAGTTGGCCACGTTTTCCTTCGGGCCGGGCTTGTCGGTCCAATTTATATAAACGTTAAATTAATCACGATCGTAAGTATAACATTAACCTTGTTTTGACGATTGCCGCTGCAAAGTCCCGCTTGGCTACGTGGTTTGCCAAGGCGAGGTTCGGACAGATGCCAGCATCCCGATTGATTATTCTGAGCGTGGCGATAGCCGCGGCCGGTGGTGCAGGCTATGTCGCGAAGAACATGGTCGTGGCTCCGCCGCCTCCGGTTGTCGATTCCGGTCCTCAGGCGCCGGCGATCGCGCTGCAGGATGTGCTTGTTCTTTCCGGCGACGTTCCGATGGGCAGTCCGCTTGAAAACAACATTTCCTGGGAGTCATGGCCGTCCGCAGGCATCAACGCAAATTTCATCACCCGCGCCGCCGAGCCTGAAGCGCTGGACAAGCTGAAGGGCGCCGTCGCTCGCGTGGCGCTCTACGCCGGCGAGCCGCTGCGGCGCTCGAAGCTGATCGGTGAAGGGCAAAGCTTCATGTCGTCGATCCTGCCCTCCGGCATGCGGGCCGTTGCCACAAGCATCTCGGCCGACACCTCGGCCGGTGGCTTTATTCTTCCCAACGATTTCGTCGACGTCATCATGACCCGCCGAGCCGATCCCGCCAATGGCGGTGGTCCGGGCTTCACGACCGAAACTATCCTGAAGAACATTCGCGTCCTGGCGATCGACCAGACCATTCAGGAGGACGAGGAAGGTAAGAAGACCAGGGTTGGCCAGACCGCCACCCTGGAACTGACGCCGCAGCAGTCCGAGATCATCACCGTCGCACAGCAGATGGCGGATCGCCTGACATTGGCGCTGCGCTCGATCAAGGACAGCCAGGACAAGAATGTGGGCGAAGCCGATTACCTGGTTTCCGGCAATGGCCGGCGCGGAACAGTGCGGTTGATCAAGTCGGGCGAAGTTTCCGAAGTGGGGGCAAGGAAATGAGGCTAAAAACCAAACTGCCGCTCATCCTGGCTGCGGCGATCGGCCTGTTTCTCCTTGGAACGAATGCATATGGCATTGTCGATGCCAGTGCGGCGGGCAATGCCAGGGTGACGGCTTCGACCGCCACCCAGCGGGTTAAGCTCGGACTGAACAAGTCGGTGGTCATCGACCTCCCGAGCGATGCCTACGACATTCTCGTCGCCAACCCCGCTGTAGCCGACGCGGTGACCCGCACCGCCAGGCGCATCTATCTGTTTGGAAAGGCGGTCGGCGAGACAAATATCTTCGTCTTTGGCTCGAATGGCGAGCAGATCGTCAGCCTTGACCTAGCGGTCGAACGTGACGTCGCCGGGCTGGAGGATTATATCAAGCGCTTCATCCCGTCATCGGAGGTCAAGGTCGAGTTGCTGAACGACAACGTCGTTCTGACCGGAACCGTGGACACTCCTCTGGACGCCAAGCGCGCGGCCGATCTGGCAACTATTTTCGTGTCCGGCGGCGAGGCAACCACGGGTCAATACTCGCAGACCGCTGCCGGCGGTTCGGCTGAAGCCGGCGTCGCGATCGATAACCCGGATGCCGAGCGCCGCGTCAGCAAGATCGTCAACCTGCTGCAGATCATCGGCGACGACCAGGTGACGCTGAAGGTGACGGTCGCGGAAGTCAGCCGCTCGGTGATGAAGCAGCTCGGCGTCAACATGGTGGGCAACGGCAGCAGCAACGGCATCAGCTGGGGCGCGGTAAGCGACAATTTCACTGGTTTGGGCAAGTCGCTGTCGAACTCGGGCCTCTCTATCGGGAGCTCGACGCTGCAGGCCTACATCAATGCCATGGAACAGTCCGGTGTCATGAAAACCCTCGCCGAACCAACATTGACGGCCGTATCCGGCGAGAAGGCGACCTTCAAGGTTGGCGGCGAATACAACATGGTGACCAGCGTTTCCCAAGCCGTATCAAACGATAACCAGACCGGTCTGAAGACGTATTCGGTCGAGAAGATCGAATACGGCATTGGCCTGGAATTCCAGCCGGTGGTGCTGTCTCCCGGCCGTATCAGCCTGAAAGTCAGAACCTCGGTTTCCGAGCCGACAACGGAGGGATCTGTGTCTTTGTCCGAAGGCGTAACGAGCCCGGGCATGAATGCCCTGTCGCTCCGCAAGCGCTTGGCCGACACAACAGTGGAACTGCCTTCGGGCGGCTCGATGATGATTGCCGGCCTTGTCCGCGATGATCTCAGGCAAGCTGTCAACGGCTTGCCCGGTCTGACAAAGATTCCAGTGCTTGGCGCGCTGTTCCGCAGCAGGGATTTCGTTCGCAACGAGACCGAGCTCGTCATCATCATTACGCCCTATCTGGTGAAGCCGGTGGCGCGCAACGATCTTGCCAAGCCGGATGACAATTTCAACGCCGCCAGCGATGGCGCCGGCATTTTCCTTGGCCGCGTCAACCGTGTCTACGGCACCATGCAGACCAACAAGCCCAACGGCCGTTACCACGGCGTTGTCGGCTTTATCTACAAGTAAGCGGGGAAGCGGTCATGTCTAAGGCAACATCGAAGGCACGGGCGATCACCGCGACGCGGTCAGTCCATTCGCGAATCTGGCGGCCGGCCGTTCCCATTATGGCGATCGCGGTGGCGGCATTGCTGGCCGGCTGCGCCAATCGCGACAGCGTCACGGTGGGTGCCATACCGGACGATTATCGCACCACCCATCCGATCGTCATAGCTGAGAAGATACAGAAGATCGACCTTCCGGTCGGCGCCGGCGACCGTGGCATGACCAGATCCCAGCGTGACACGCTCCTGGGCTTCCTGGACGGATACGACAGGAGCGCGGCTCCGGTGCTGACGATCGAGATTCCGAGCGGCTCAGCCAACGAAATCGCAGCGGCCGCGGCCGGCCGCGATTTCGCCAGGCTGGCCATAGCCAGCGGCATCAGCCGGAAGCGGATCGACATGCGGTCCTATCAGTCTGTTTCGGCCGAAGCGTCCGCACCGGTTCGTGTTGCCTACGTCTCGGTGAAGGCTCAGACGGATAAATGCGGGCGCTGGCCCGAAGACCTGCTGCAGACTTCGGAAAACAAGCACTATGCCGATTTCGGCTGTTCGTATCAGAACAACCTGGCTGCCCAGATGGCCAATCCGTCCGATCTGATCGGGCCACGCAAGCCGACGCCGATCGACGCGGAAAATCGCGGCGCGGTGATCGACGTCTATCGTGACAGAGGTATTTCGGACGAATTCCTCGGCAATTCGGAAGTCGAATATTAACGAGTGTTGAGGCTCAACAAACCCTAAGCCGCGCAAGTCACGGAAAGTGATGACAATGAGCAATCTTGCCTATGACACAGAGGTACCGGGCGGCGAAACCTCGGAGCAGGATATTGCCGCGATGCAGGCGTTGCGGCCGATCCCGCGCATTTCGATCCAGGCATTTTGCGAGACCGAAGGCGTAGCCAATCCGGTCGAGCGCGCCGGCGAGGATCGCCGCATGGCCAAGGCCCATTTGAAGGTGCATATGGGGGGCATCCCCACCGCTATCGAATTCTATCAGTCGGCGCCGACGCCGAACCTGATCCTGCTTGAATCGCGCAGCGAGCCGAAGCTGTTGCTGGAACAACTCGCCCAGCTCTCCGAGCATTGCGACCCGACCTCCAAGGTGGTGGTTGTCGGCCACTACAACGATGTCGGCCTGTACCGCGAACTCATCCGTTCGGGCATTTCCGAGTATGTCATCGCGCCCGTATCGATGGCCGACATCGTCAGCGTGGTGTCTTCGATCTTCGTTGATCCGGAAGCTGAGCCGATCGGCCGCTCGATTGCCTTCATCGGCGCCAAAGGCGGCGTCGGCTCCTCGACCATAGCCCATAATGTGGCCTGGGCCATGTCGTCCCTTTTCAAATCCGAAGTGGTTGTCGCCGATCTCGACCTCGCCTTCGGAACGGCCAATATCAATTTCGACCAGGATCCGGCGCAAGGCATTGCCGAGGCAGTCTTCTCGCCGGAACGCGTCGACGAGGTCTATCTCGACCGGCTGCTCGCCCAATGCGCCGAGCACCTGTCGCTGCTTGCGGCCCCTTCGACCCTGGAGCGGGTCTACGATTTCGATCCAGACGCCTTCACCCAGCTTATCGACATAGCCCAGCGTAGCGCGCCGCTCCTCGTGCTCGATGTTCCCCACGTGTGGGCCGGCTGGACCAAGAACACGCTGGTCAAGGCCGACGAGATCGTCATCACGGCGACGCCCGAACTTGCCAATCTGCGCAACACGAAGAACCTGGTCGACATGCTGAAGCGGCTTCGTCCGAACGACCCCGCGCCAAAGCTTGTGATCAACCAGGCCGGTGTGCCGAAACGTCCTGAGATTACGCCGTCCGACTTCTCCGAATCGCTCGGCCTTTCGCCGATGTCGGTCATCCCGTTCGAGCCGCTTTTGTTCGGAAATGCTGCCAACAACGGACGTATGCTCGGTGAGATGGATGCCAAGAGTCCGGTTGTCGCCACGATCAACGAGATCGCCCATGTGCTGACAGGGCGCAGCGAAATCAAGGTGAAGAAAAAGGCTGGCCTCGGCAATCTGATCGGCAAGCTTTCGCGCAACAAGAAGTGATGCCTCAGCGGTGGAATTGGTAAGCGATCATGTTTGGTAAAAGAGGCAGCGACGACGGCAACCGGACCATTCCGGAATTCCGTCAGCCAGCACCCGCGCCTGCCGCGCCGGCGGCCGCGAACCCTGTGGAAGCGGCTGTAGCTGCCAGGCCGGCGGCGCTGCCGCCATCCGGCGCGCCTGCCGCGCCGGCGGTTCGCCGTGCGGTCGAGCCGCCGCCATTGGCGCCGGAGCCGAAAAGTATCCAGCGCCAAAAGAGCGAAACCTACTACGACACCAAAAGCCAGGTCTTCGCCGCACTCATCGATACGATAGATCTGTCGCAGCTCGCCAAACTCGATCCCGAAAGCGCGCGCGAGGAAATCCGCGATATTGTCAACGACATCATCGCGATCAAGAATTTCGCGATGTCCATCGCC
Organism: Mesorhizobium sp. M0437; assembly: GCF_040321335.1. Classification (NCBI taxonomy): domain Bacteria; kingdom Pseudomonadati; phylum Pseudomonadota; class Alphaproteobacteria; order Hyphomicrobiales; family Phyllobacteriaceae; genus Mesorhizobium; species Mesorhizobium sp. M0437. Next base: position 69,460 of record NZ_JAMYRK010000011.1, on the reverse strand, counting down.
GAGCAGGAAGAGCTTCTCGAGGATATCTGCAACGACGTTTTGGGCTACGGGCCGCTGGAGCCACTGCTTGCCCGCGACGATATTGCCGACATCATGGTCAATGGCTCCAAGAACGTCTACATCGAAGTCAACGGCAAGGTCGAGCAGACCGGCATCCGTTTCCGCGACAACCAGCAGCTCCTCAACATCTGCCAGCGTATCGTCAGCCAGGTTGGCCGCCGCGTCGATGAATCAAGCCCGATCTGCGATGCGCGTCTTCCTGATGGCTCCCGTGTCAACGTCATCGCACCGCCCCTGGCTATCGACGGCACCGCACTTACCATCCGCAAGTTCAAGAAGGACAAGCTGACGCTCGACCAGCTGGTCAAGTTCGGTTCGATTTCTCCGCAAGGGGCCGAGATTCTCAAGATCATCGGGCGTGTCCGCTGCAACATTGTCATCTCGGGCGGTACCGGCTCAGGCAAGACGACGCTGCTCAATTGCCTGACCAACTATATCGACCGCGAAGAACGCGTCATCACCTGCGAGGACTCAGCTGAGCTGCAATTGCAGCAGCCGCATGTGGTGCGTCTCGAAACCCGTCCGCCCAACCTCGAAGGCGAGGGCGAAGTGACCATGCGCGACCTGGTCAAGAACTGTCTGCGCATGCGCCCCGAACGTATTATCGTCGGCGAAGTGCGCGGACCCGAAGTGTTCGACCTGCTGCAGGCGATGAACACCGGCCATGACGGCTCGATGGGAACGATCCACTCGAACAGCCCGCGCGAATGCCTCAACCGCATAGAGTCGATGATCGCCATGGGCGGCTACACGCTGCCGCAAAAAACCGTGCGCGAGATCGTCGTCGGCTCCGTCGACGTGATCATACAGGCTGCACGCCTGCGCGACGGATCGCGGCGTATCACCCACATCACCGAGGTAATCGGCATGGAAGGCGACGTCATCGTCACCCAGGACATCGTTCTCTATAACATCAAGGGCGAGGACGCGAACGGCAGGCTGCTGGGCGAGCACGTGTCGACTGGCATCGGCCGTCCGCATTTCTGGGAGCGCGCCCGCTACTACGGTGAGGAGCAGCGCCTCGCGGTCGCGCTCGAGGCGATGGAGAAACGCGCTGATTGATCCGTCTGGAAGCGTGGGGGCCAGGGTCGATGTTCGGAATTGACGGCACCGTATTGGCATTCGTCGTGCTCGCCGGCTTCAGCGCCGGCGCTGTGGCCTATGCTTTCCTGTTCAACCGGATCAGCACCGAGAAGCAGGTCGGCAAGCGGCTTGAATCGATCAAGACCGCCGAGACGGATCGTTCCGTCGTCAAGGCGTCGCGCGATCGCGTGGCGGAAGCGGCCAAGCGTCGCAAGTCCGTCCAGGATTCGCTGAAGGATCTCGATCAAAAGCAAAAGTCCAATCAGAGCCTGGTCAAGAAACCACCGCTGAAGATCCAAATCCGCCAGGCCGGCATGAAGATCTCGCTTGAGCGCTTCTATGTCTACTCGGCGGTCTGCGGCGTCGTATTGACGGCTCTTGTATATTTCATCGGCGCACCGTTGCTGGTCTTGCCGGCTGCGCTGCTGGTCGGCGTCTTGGGTCTGCCCCGCTGGTTCGTCTCGTTTCGCCGCGCGCACCGCGTCAAGGCGTTCCTCAACGAATTTCCGAACGCGCTCGACATCATCGTGCGTGCGGTAAAATCCGGCCTGCCGCTGAACGACGCCGTGCGTCTGATCGCCAACGAATCCCCCGAGCCGGTCAAGACCGAGTTCCGCCGCATAGTCGATTCGCAGCAAATGGGTTTGTCGATCCCTGACGCGGCCATGCGCATGCCAGAAACGATGCCGTGCACCGAGGCGAGCTTCTTCGGCATCGTCATCCAGATCCAGTCTCAGGCCGGCGGCAATCTTTCCGAAGCGCTGGGCAATCTTTCGCGCGTGCTTCGCGACCGCAAGAAAATGAAAGCCAAGGTCCAGGCATTGTCCATGGAAGCCAAGGCATCCGCCGTGATCATCGGCGCGTTGCCTTTCGTCGTCGCCTTTCTCGTCTATTTGACGAGCCCGAACTACATCATGCCCCTCTTCATCACCAGCACCGGCCATCTGATCCTCGGTTGTTCCGGCATCTGGATGTCGATGGGCGTCCTGGTAATGCGCAAGATGATGAATTTCGAAGTCTAGGACTCGTTATGACCGATCACGTCATCAGAACTCTCACCGACCCGTCCCTGCTGATCGCACTGCTGGTCGGCATCGCGGTGTTTGCGACCGTCTTCACGCTGCTGCCCGCTTTTGGCGGGAACCAGCTCAAGGCGCGCATGAAATCCGTAGCGCTGGAGCGCGATGAGCTGCGCGCCAAGCAGCGCGCGCGGCTGGCAGTCGAAGCCGACCGCCGCCGCAAGGGCCTGCGCGAAGAACAGTCGGTCGGCATGCGCAATATTGTCGATCGCCTGGATCTCAGGCGTGCGCTGGCGGATGAAGGTACCTTGCAGAAATTGAAAGTGGCGGGTTTTCGCGGGCAAAATCCGCTGACGCGCTTCCTTTTCTTCCGTCTCGTCCTGCCCTTCATCGGCTTTGCATTGGCGGCGATGTATCTGTTCGTGCTCGGCGGATTGCCCGAGCAGCCGCTTTTCGTGAAGCTGTTCGTGTGCATCGTGGTAGCCTATGCGGGATTCTACGCGCCGGTGCTCTACGTCAACAACCGCGCTACCAAGCGCAAGCAATCGATTCAGATGGCGTGGCCGGACGCGCTCGACCTGTTGCTGATATGCGTCGAGTCCGGCATGTCGGTGGAAGCGGCGCTTCGCAAGGTCGCCGATGAGATCGGCGCGCAATCGGTGGCATTGGCGGAAGAATTCATCCTGACAAACGCCGAGCTTTCCTATCTGCAGGAGCGCAAGCAGGCCTACGAGAACCTTGCAAGCCGAACTGGCCTGGAATCCGTCAGGTCGGTGTCCCAGGCGTTGGTTCAGGCCGAGCGCTACGGCACGCCCGTGGCGCATGCATTGCGGGTGCTTGCCAGTGAGAGCCGCGACATGCGCATGAATGCCGCCGAGAAGAAGGCGGCCGCGCTGCCGCCGAAGCTCACCGTGCCGATGATCCTGTTCTTCCTGCCGGTGCTGTTCGCCATCATTCTGGGTCCCGCCGGCATCCAGGTGAGCCAGCGCGGCATCTTTGGCGACCAGCCGAAATCAAGCAGCGAGTAGCGCCAGCGGCGTTGCCAGAAACGCTGATACGATTCAGAGCCACGCTGCCGGTGCAGCGCGGCTCTTTGCGTTAGACATGTTGCGGAATTCGCGCGCCGGTTCGGCGCTCGAAGCGGTCAGTTGGTGGCGGGCTTTGCCTTGTCCTGGTCCTTGAGCTGGCTCCAGGCATTCTGCTGCGCCAGCATCTGGCGAAGGTAAGCGACGTTAGCCTGCGCCTGATCCGGCGACAGCTCTTGCGAGGCGATCTTCTCTGCCTCGTCGAAACGGCCTTGCAGACCGACGACCAGCGCAAGGTTCTGGCGGACGCGGCTGTCTGCATTCGGCTGCTGGGCGGCTGAGCGCATATAGGTTTCGGCTGTGCGCAAATCACCTTCCAGCACGTACGACATGCCGAGATTGGAAAGGATCGACGGTTCGTTCGGCCTGAGGTCAAGCGCCTTGCGATAGCCTTGGCGAGCCTCGTCCTTCTGGCCGAGCTGGTCGAGAATAGCAGCTTCCGCCGATACCAGTTTCCAGTCAGGATATTCGGGCGTCTGGGCGCGGCGCACGGCATCGAGTGCCGGCTCGAACTGTCCGTTGGCGGCAAGCGCCTTGCCATAGGCGGCGAGCACGTCGCGATCCTTCGGCAAGGCGATCGCCAGCTTGCGCATCACCGCAAGCGATTGGTCTGCGTCGCCGTCCATCTGCAGCGCCGCGGCATAATTTGTCGCGATCCGCTTGTCGCTGGGGTTTTTCGAATAGGACTGGCCGAGCGCCATCGTAGCGTTGTGCAGTTCGCCCGCCGACATTGTTTCCAGCGGCTTGCCGCTTGGACGAGAAATCGAGCCAGTCGTCAATTTGCTGGTTCCGCAGCCGGCGACGCCTGCAGCAAGCACCATCATCAACGCCGTGGTGATCAGCCTATTTGCGCTGGCGTTCATCCTGCGGTTGGTCGGCATCGGCACCAGGGCTCCGTTCATGCGCGTGACCATTTGCGAGGTCATCTTTCCTCCCGCAGAAATATTCTGTTAACCCTAACGGAGAGTTAAGAAACGCCGACTCGGAAGCCGGAGGCCAGCGAATGCCTGTCGAACTCGTCGAGAAAGAATTGAGCAATGCGCTGCCGGTCCATCTGGTGGCGAAGGATGCTCTGGCGGCGGCGGGCCTTGCGCCATCCTCGGTCGCCTGGGCCAAGGCCAACGGCTTTTCCGGCGAGGCCGGCAGGACGCTGATCATGCCTGGCGACAACGGCGCGATTGCCGGAGCCCTGTTCGGCACCGGTGATGGCGAGGGCGCACTGGCCATCGGCGCACTAGCGAGAGCCTTGCCCGCAGGCGAGTGGCATTTTGCGTCCGCACCGGCCAAGCCGGAGCTTACGGCACTCGCCGTGGCGCTCGGCGGCTATGTCTTCACCCGCTACGGCAAGAAGCCAGGCAAGACGCTTCGCCTCGCGCTGCCGGCAGGCACCGACGCCGCCCGCATCCGCCGCCTCGCCGATGGCATTTTCCTGGCGCGCGATCTGGTTAACACGCCGACCAGCGATATGGGCCCCGGGCAGTTGGAAAAGGCCGCCCGGACCTTGGCCGCGACGCACAAGGCCGAAATATCGGTGACCAAAGGCGACGATCTTCTTACCGCCAACTTTCCGATGATCCACGCCGTCGGTCGGGCTTCTGCCGACGCGCCACGCCTGATCGACATGATTTGGGGGCCGAACAATGCCCCCAAGATAACGCTGGTCGGCAAGGGCGTCTGCTTCGATACAGGCGGTCTCGACATCAAGCCGTCCTCGGGCATGCTTTTGATGAAGAAGGACATGGGTGGCGCTGCCAACGTGCTGGGTCTCGCTTCCATGATCATGGCCACCGGGTTGAAGGTTCGGCTGCGCGTGCTCATCCCGGCTGTCGAGAATTCGATAGCCGGCAACGCCTTCCGGCCAGGCGACGTGCTGGTGAGCCGCAAGGGCATTACCGTCGAAATCGGCAACACCGACGCCGAAGGACGGCTGGTGCTCGCCGATGCCCTGGCCTTGGCCGATGACGAAGAGCCGCAGATGCTGGTCGATATGGCAACGCTGACAGGCGCTGCCCGTGTTGCGCTCGGTCCCGACTTGCCGCCGTTCTATACCGGTGACGAGACGCTTGCATCCGAGCTGGCGGACGCCTCCGTTGCGGTCGAGGATCCGCTATGGCGGATGCCGTTGTGGAAGCCCTATGACGCCAAGCTGGCGTCGAAGGTGGCCGACGTCAACAACGTCACGCCGGACGGTTTCGCCGGCTCGATCACCGCGGCGCTTTTCCTGAAGCGCTTCGTGGAAAAGACCGCCGGCTGGGCGCATGTCGACATCTTCGCCTGGAACCCGTTCGACCGCCCGCACGGCCTTGCCGGTGGCGAAGCGCAAGGCATCCGGGCGCTGGAGCAGGTCATTTCGAACCGCTACGGCTGATTCTCGGGCATAGCCGACGAAGGTTATTGACTGAAACGGAACCGAAACAATTTTCCGTCATGCTGGACGGATGTCGATTATCATGCGTCCAAGCCAAGCGTTGCGACTATGGCAACAGGTGGTGCTGTCGGAGGTGCGCGACGACGCGCCCGATCTCACCATGCGCCAGACGGCGATCCTGTTCACCATCTATCTCGATCCGCCGCCCCACACGGTACGGGGGTTAGCCGCCCGCCTCAACGTCACCAAGCCGGTGATCACCCGTGCGCTCGATACGATGGGGGCGCTGAAACTGGTGTCGCGCCACCGCGACGAGCTCGACAAGCGCAACGTGCTGGTCAGGCGCACAGTCGAAGGCGCGCTCTTTGTCGAGCGCTTTGGCGATGTTATCATTGCCAGAGCCCAAGAGTTGCCCATTTGAACGAGTTGCCGATTTGACCGCCAGGGATGCCCGCCTCCATGCCTTCCGCTCCGATCTCGCCGACGCCAGGCTGCGAGGCGAGGTCGCCGCCGACCGTTTCGTCGCCGGCCGGCCGGCTCGCATATCAGCCTGCGTCGCCGACATCCGCAAGGCGCCGCGCCCGGACGCCGGCGTCGATACCCAGCTTCTGTTCGGCGAAGACGTCCTCGTCTTCGAGGACGTTGAGGGCTGGGCCTGGATACAGGCCGAGCGCGACGGCTATGTCGGCTATGTCGCCGACACCGTGCTGGGCGGTCGGGAGCATGCGCCCACCCATGTTGTCTCGGTGCCGCGCACTTTCCTCTATCCGGGACCGGATTTGCGGTTCCCGGTGAGCGGGGAGCTCTCGATGGGGTCATTGGTGGCGGTGACGGGCTCAGCGGAAACGCGCGGCACGCATTATGCTCTGCTGCCGTCCGGCCAGGCGGTCATCTCGAGTCATCTCAGGCCGGTCGCCGAGGTTCATCCCGACTACGTCGCGGTCGCCGAGGCGTTTCTCGGCACGCCCTATCTGTGGGGCGGCGTCTCCGGCTTCGGCATCGATTGTTCCGGTCTCGTGCAACTTGCAATGCACATGGCTGGCAGGCAAGTGCTGCGCGACACCGACATGCAGGCGGCGACCGTCGGCGAGCCGCTCGAACCCGGGCCGGATTTTGCCGGGTTGCGGCGCGGCGACCTGGTCTTCTGGAAAGGCCACGTCGCGATCATGACAGATCCGGAGACCATGATCCACGCCAACGGCCACACCATGCTGGTGTCGCGTGAAGGACTGAGGGAGGCGGTCGCCCGTATCGGCTATCTCTATGGCGGACCGACCGGGTTTCGCCGGCCGTAGCGCGAATCGATCACCTTTTGTTCTGATTCTGCTTGGCGATTGCGCGCCGCCGCGCTACGTCTGGCGCGTGACAGAGCAGCCGCGCCTTGCCGAACAGAATGCCGCCGTCGTCCTGCCCGAGCCATTTGTCAAATGGTTTGCGGAAAAGGGCTGGTCGCCGCGCGCCCACCAGATCGATTTGCTGGCCAAAGCCCAGGGCGGCCGGTCGGTATTGCTGATCGCCCCGACCGGCGCCGGCAAGACGCTGGCCGGGTTCTTGCCATCGCTGACCGAACTGGCCGGCCGGCCGAGGAGAAGGCCGGGGCAGGCGCATCGAGGCATCCACACACTCTACATCTCGCCGCTGAAGGCGCTGGCCGTCGACATCGAGCGCAATCTCGGCAAACCCGTCGAAGAAATCGGGCTGCCGGTCACCGTCGAGACGCGCACCGGCGACACGCCCGCACACAAGCGCCAGCGGCAGAAGCTGGCGCCGCCCGACATTCTCCTGACCACGCCCGAGCAATTGGCGCTGCTGATTGCCGCGCCCGATGCCAAGCGCTTCTTCGAGGACCTGCGCTATGTCGTGCTCGACGAATTGCATTCGCTGGTGACCTCGAAGCGCGGGCATCTCCTGTCGCTCGGGCTGGCCCGGCTGCGCTCGTTTGTGCCCGCCCTGCAGACGATAGGCCTGTCGGCGACGGTCGCCGAGCCTGACGAATTGCGGCGCTGGCTGGTCAGCCAGAATCCACCGGGGCCGATGGCCGAACTGATCGTCGTCACTGGCGGCGCCAAGCCCGACATCTCCATTCTCGATTCGGAGGAGCGCGTGCCGTGGGCGGGACATTCGGCCCGCTACGCAACGCCGGAAATCTACAACGAGATCAAGCGCCACAAGACAACCCTGCTGTTCGTCAACACGCGCAGCCAGGCGGAGTTGCTGTTCCAGGAGTTGTGGCGGGTCAACGAGGAGACCTTGCCGATCGCGCTGCATCACGGCTCGCTCGACGTCGCGCAGCGCCGGCGTGTCGAAAAGGCAATGGGCGAGAACGCCCTGCGCGCCATCGTCGCCACGTCGACGCTCGACCTCGGCATCGACTGGGGCGATGTCGATCTAGTCGTCCATGTCGGCGCGCCGAAAGGTGCCAGCCGGCTGGCGCAGCGCATCGGCCGCGCCAACCACCGTATGGACGAGCCGTCGAAGGCGATCCTGATACCGGCCAACCGCTTCGAGGTGCTGGAATGCAGGGCGGCGCTCGACGCCAATTATCTCGGTGCCCAGGATACGCCGCCGCTGGTCAATGGCGGGCTCGACGTCCTGGCGCAGCACGTGCTGGGCTGTGCCTGCGGTGCGCCGTTCCATGCCGATGCGCTGTTTGAGGAAGTGCGAACGGCAGCACCCTATGCCGATCTCGATCGGCCGACATTCGATCGCGTCATCGATTTCGTCGCCACCGGCGGCTATGCGCTGAAGAACTATGAACGCTACGCCCGTATTCGTCTCAACAAGGACGGGCTGTGGCGGGTCTCAAATCCTCGCGTCGCCCAACAATACCGGCTCAATGTCGGCACCATCATCGAAGTGCCGGCGCTCAACGTCCGCTATGTCCAGGCCGGCAGCAGAGGCGCGGCTTCGCGTGGCGGCCGGGTTCTGGGCAAAATCGAGGAGGCGTTCCTCGAAACGCTGACGCATGGCGACACCTTCATGTTCGCCGGCAAGGTGCTGCGCTTCGAAGGTATCCGCGAGAATGAGTGCTTTGTCTCGAATGCACCCGGCAGCGACGCCAAGGTGCCGTATTACGGTGGTGGCAAATTCCCGCTTTCGACGTACCTGGCCGAACAGGTCCGCGCCATGCTGGACGATCCGCAGCGCTGGAAGAAGCTGCCGGAGCAGGTCGCCGACTGGTTACGCTTTCAGGCCGACAAGTCGGTGCTGCCGAAACGCGACGATCTGCTGATCGAGACCTTTCCGCGCGGCAACCGCTACTATCTGGTGGCCTATCCGTTCGAGGGCAGGCTGGCGCACCAGACGCTCGGCATGCTGCTCACCCGCCGCCTCGACAGGGCGGGAGCCAAGCCGCTCGGCTTCGTCGCCACCGACTATGCGCTTGCCATATGGTCGCTGGCCGATATGGGCCATATGTTCAGGGCGAAGAAACCGTCGCTGGCTGCGCTATTCGATCAGGACATGCTGGGCGACGACCTCGAAGCCTGGCTCGCCGGCAGTTGGTTGTTGAAGCGCACCTTTCGCAATTGCGCGCTGATCTCGGGATTGATCGAGAAACGCCACCCAGGGCAGGAGAAGAGCGGCCGCCAGGTAACCGTGTCGACGGATCTCATCTACGACGTGCTGCGCAGCCACGAGCCCGACCATATCCTTTTGCAGGCGACGCGTGCCGATGCCGCGACCGGTCTCTTGGATGTCAGCAGACTTGCCGAGATGCTCTCGCGCGTCCAAGGTCGAATCATGCATAAGAACCTCGAGCAGATATCGCCGCTCGCCGTGCCGATCATGCTCGAGATCGGCAAAATGCCGGTGCACGGCGAGGCCGATGACACGCTGCTGATGGATGCAGCCACGCTGGTCGAGGAGGCCATGGGGACGAAATGACTGTCGCGCTCGCCATGGCTGCGCCTCTGGCGGATGCTGGCACTGTCCGTATCGCCGGCGAACGCGCGATCTGCGACCGTCGCGGCGTGCTCTATTTTCCCGAATTCCGGCTTCTGACCGTATCCGACCTGCATCTGGAAAAAGGCTCATCACTGGCCAGGCGCGGCACGCTGGTCCCACCTTACGACACCGGTGCGACGTTGCTCCGGCTGCAGGCGGTGATCGCCGATTATCAGCCTGCGATCGTTATCAGCCTGGGCGACAGTTTTCACGATGGCGGCGGCGCCGCACGTATGCACGCGAGCTTTCGCCAAAGGCTGGAAGGGCTGATGGTCGGGCGCGACTGGTTCTGGGTCGCCGGCAATCATGACCCGGAAGCACCGGCCGACCTGCCGGGCGAAACCGTGCGCGAATTGGCCATCGGTTCTCTGCTCTTCCGGCACGAGCCTTCGGCGGTAAGGGTAGAGGGCGAGATATCGGGCCATCTGCATCCTTGCGCCCGCATCGTGCAGCAAGGCCGTTCGGTGCGGCGTCGTTGCTTTGCCGGCGATGGCGGCCGCATGATCATGCCGGCTTTCGGCGCCTATACCGGCTCGCTCAACGTGCTCGATCGCGCCTATGCCGGGCTGTTCCGCCGCGAAACGCTGATGGCCTATATGCTTGGCACACAGCGCATTTTCGCGATTTCCCACGCGATGCTCAGGCCGGGCTGAACCTACCTGCCGTAGTACAAAGTGACCGTGTGCTTGGCCTCGGCGAAGAACAGCCAGCGCTCGACCAGCATTCCGGCGAGTTGGGCGATTGCGGCGAGTATCGACAGTGCTGCCGCATAGGGCCACGGCAAGGCGAACGCCGCGACCAGCAGCAACGCGGGCAAAGCAAAGGCCAGCACCTGCGTGATCTGGCGGAGTTTAGCGCTGTGCTTGCGCGCAATGCGAAAACCCATCTCCTTGAGCAGATAGTTTTCCTCGGTATGCGGCCATTCCAGCGACCGCACCGTGCCGCCGGAAAGCCCGGTTGCGGTGTTGGCATTGGTCGGGATCTCCAGCCTGTCATTGTATCGCCAGGTCGCCAGCTTCAAACCCCAGCCGAGTGCGGTCAGCAACAGGGCAGCTGCCAGAAGCATATTCGAGCCTGCGGCAAATCCCTGCAGCAGGGCGTTGAGCAGTACGCTGCCGGTCATCGCCGAAAAGACCAGGTAGGCGGGGAGGGTGAAGCGGCTGTGCCACTGGGCAATCGGCTTCAACGACGCGTAGATCATGCCGGTGGTGCAGACGGTTGCGACCGCGCCGATGGCAGCCAGCAGCCCGGCGACAGCCACCCAGCCGCTCGTGCGTCCGAGGATCACCCAGCCGATGCCGAACAGTCCCGCGGGGACGAAGGTCGCGACCGACGCAACGCCTTCGCGCGACAGCCATGAGCTACGCCATTGCGAGAAGGCACGCCACGCGCGTTCGGGCCGGCCGAGATGGCCGGCCGACGACAGCAGGCCTGTCGAGATCAGGCCAAGCGCCAGCCCCATGCCGGTGAGGCCAAGCCAGAAATCGGGCGGGATAAAGCCCTGTCCAGCGAGCACGCCAAGCAGCGCGAGCAGGCCGTAACCGGCGCCCGTGGCCGTGGTGAAAAAGACGACGGAGAAGGCTGGATGCATGAAGGCACGGGTCAGTTCGAAAGCATGCGGTCGACCCAGCCGAGGAAGCCGCCTTCGGCCCGCACCGCTTCAAGCGCTGGCGCCGGCACCGATGCGGCGCGGGTGGTGTGGGCACGTGGCGGCAGATATTTGTTGGTCGGCTTATAGCCCATTTCCGGCATCAGATCGACACCGCCGCGCTCGGCCACCAGTTGCGAGATAGCGGATGCCGGATCGCCTAGATCGCCAAAATGCCGCGCGCTGGTCGGGCAAGCAGCGACGCAGGCCGGCACGCGATCTTCTTCCGCCAGATTGTCGTTGTAGATGCGGTCGACGCACAACGTGCATTTCTTCATCACGCCGACATTGGTGTCGAATTCGCGCGCTCCGTAGGGACAGGCCCAACTGCACAGTTTGCAGCCGATGCATTTGTCCTCGTCGACCAGCACGATGCCATCCGACGCCCGCTTGTAGGAGGCGCCGGTCGGGCAGACCGTGACGCACGCCGGCGTCTCGCAGTGCAGGCAGGAGCGTGGGAAATTGACTGTGCGCCCACCCATCTCCGTGATGTGCTCATAACTGTGCACGCGGTTGAACCAGACGCCGTCGACATTGCCGCCATAGGGGTCGATGTCGGTCAGCGGCGCCATATGGCCGCCGGTATTCCATTCTTTGCAGGCGGTAACGCAGGCCTGGCAGCCGACGCAGGTGTCGAGATCGATGACAAGGCCGAGCTTCTTGTCGGTATGGGCGGGAAGGCAAGTCATTCGGCGGCTTCTCTTTTCATGCGGAACTCGGCGCCGAAACTGAGCTTGTCGGGCGAGAGCTCAGAGTCCGGCAGCTGGCGGAACCGCTCGAACTGCGGTTCGGTGAAGCCCGCTTCCTCGGGCGCGCATTTGACGATGCGCACGCGCAGGTCGAACCATGCGGCCTGGCCCGTTACCGGGTCGGAGTTCGAATAGCGTTTGCCGTTGGCATCGGCGGAGGTCTGGTCGCCGATGATGTGGTTGAGCAGGAAGCCGCGATTGGATTCGGCCGCGTCGTCCTTGAGCCCCCAGCTGCCGCGCCGTTTGCCGATCGCGTTCCAGGTCCACACCGTATCGGCGTTGACGCCGTCGGCCAGCTTGATCTGCCCCTTGACCTTGCCGTTGATGCTCTCGATCCAAACCCAATCGTCGTCGACAAGGCTGAGGCCGGCTGCCGTCCGGTAGTGCACGAACAGTCGGTTCTGGCTGGTGATCTGCCTTAGCCAGGCATTCTGCCCGCCCCAGGAATGGTACATGTGCATCGGCCGCTGCGTCAGCGCGTGCAGCGGATAGGCTTGGCTGTCGACCGCAGCCTCTTCGAAGGGCGCATACCAGAACGGCAGCGGATCCATATAGGTCTCGATGCGGCTGCGCTCCGCCTCCGGCGGCAGCACCCCGCCATGGCCGCGCGCCGCAAGGCGAAAGCGCTGCATCGGCTCCGAATAGAGTTGGAAGACGATCGGCTCGGCCTTCGGCATGAAGCCCATGCTCTCAGCCAATTCGAGATACGAGCGGTTGGCCATCTTGTAGTAGCGCTGATCGGCGGCGAAATCCTGGTGCCAGAAGCCGCCATTATCTATGTAGCGCTGCAACTGGTCGGGATTGACCTCGCCCTTGCCGACCGAGGCCCCGTCCTTGCCGCGCCAGCCGGCGAGCGGACCGACACCTGGCGTGCGCTCGTGATTGACGATGTAGTCGGCATAGTCGCGGTATTTGGCGGAGCCGTCGTCATGAACGAAGCCGGGCAGACCGAGCCCCGCGCCGAGTTCGATCAGCACCGTCTGGAACGGCCTGACGTCGCGGTCCGGCTCGACGACCGGATGGCGGATGGCGTCGCCCGGACCGTCGGCATGGCTGATCGGCCGGTCGAGCAGACTGATACAGTCATGACGCTCGAGATAGGTGGTGTCCGGCAGCACCAGATCGGCAAAAGGCACGGTCTCGGCATAATAAGCGTCGGAATAGATGATGAACGGGATCTTGTACTCGCCCGACGCTTCGATATCGGTCAGCATCGCCATCGTCTCGACCGTATTCATCGACGAGTTCCAGGCCATGTTGGACATGTACATAAACAGAGTGTCGATCTTGTAGGGATCGCCGGCCCAGGCGTTGCGGATAACCGTGTGCATGAGCCCGTGTGCGGCCAGCGGCGCATCCCAGGAGTAGGCCTTGTCGATACGAACAGGCTTGCCGCCTTCATCGATCAGCAGGTCCTCCGGTCCGCAGACGAAGCCGAGCGGCATGCCTTCGAGCGGTGTCATCGGCTTCACATTCTTGCCGGCGGGCATTGGACCCGGCGGCGCGGACCGCGGATAAGGCGGTTTGAAGCGGAAGCCGCCCGGCACGTCCACCGTGCCGAGAAGCACCTGAAGCAGATGAATGGCGCGGCAAGTGTGAAATCCGTTCGAATGGGCCGAGATGCCGCGCATCGCATGCATCGACACCGGCCGACCCTTGATGGTCTCGTGCCGGCGGCCGGCCCAGTCCGTCCAGGCCACCGGCAATTCGATTTGCTGTTCGAAGGCGACATGGGCGAGTTCTGCGGCAATGCGTCGGATGGTGTCGGCGGAGATGCCGCACCGGTCAGCGACGGCGTCCGGTGAATAGCTCTCGTCCAGATAACGGTCGGCGACGAGTTGGAAGACCGGCACGCAGCGGCGGCCGTCGACGAGAAAGCTGCCGGTCAATGCGGGCTTCGCGTCGGCATCGCTGGCATTGACAGGCATCTTCGCCACCCTGTCCCAAGCCTGCGGATTGCCCTCGCCATTGCGCATGAACAGCCCGTCATCGACAGCTCCAGGCTCCTGAACGACCAGGATGTGGGCATTGGTGTAGCGCAAGAGGTACTCGAGATCGATGCGGCCAGCCTTCAGCAATTCATGGATGAGGGCGAACACGAACAGGCCGTCGGTGCCGGGCCGGATGCCGATCCAGTCGTCGGCAATTGCATTATAGCCGGTGCGGCAGGGATTGATTGAAACCACCTTGGCGCCGCGCGCCTTGAGCTTGCCGAGTCCGATCTTGATCGGATTGGAATCATGGTCTTCGGCAACCCCGAACAGCATGAAATATTTGGTGTTGTCCCAGTCGGGCTCGCCGAACTCCCAGAACGAGCCGCCAATCGTGTAGAGGCCGCCGGCCGCCATATTGACCGAGCAGAAGCCGCCATGGGCGGCGAAGTTCGGCGTGCCGAACTGGCTCGCCCACCAGCCGGTCAGCGATTGCGACTGGTCGCGCCCGCTGAAGAAGGCAAGTTTCTTCGGATCGGTTCGGCGGATGTTCGAAAGCCGTTCTGTCGCGATCGACAAGGCTTCCTCCCACTCAATCTCGCGGAACTCGCCCGAGCCGCGCGGGCCGGTGCGCAGTAGCGGCTTCTTCAGCCGGGCCGGGCTGTAATGCTGCATGATGCCGGCGCTGCCCTTGCCGCACAGCACACCGCGGTTGACCGGGTGATCCTTGTTGCCGTTGATGTAGCGGACCTTGCCGTCTTTGATATGGACGTCGATGCCGCAGCGGCAGGCGCACATATAGCAAGTCGTCTTGGCGACGCTGTCGGAGACATCGGGCGACGTATCGACGCCGTCGCCTTCAGCGGGCGCGCGTGTATCGGCAAGCGGCCGTTGTGATGGTGCCGAATTGGCTCCGCGCAGCAGGTTGTTGGTCATGATCCGGTGATGCTCTTGCGCTCCGCGACCTTGGCTCTCGTCTTCGGGCCGGGGCCGCGCATGTAATGCTCTTCCGGCCGATAGCGTTCACCCAAGAGCCGCCGCCGCAGGCTGCGGGTCCAGTGCGCAAACACGGATTTGAACCGCCCCACCAATTCTACCCTCGACTGCTCTGGCGCGACTTTTTTCCAATTTCGGGTCAAAATTTAGAACAAAGCGACCGATCCGTCTAACAACTTGCTCTTGTAATTCCAATCGGATTTGCTTCTTAGTGTCGGAATGACCCTGGACCAGTTGCGGATCTTCGTTGCCGTCGCCGAACGGGCGCACATGACCAAAGCGGCCGAGTTGCTGGGCATCTCACAGTCGGCCGCGTCGGCCGCCATCCGCTCGCTCGAACAGCAGCACGGCGTCCAGTTGTTCAACCGAGTGGGCCGCAATATCGAGCTCGCCGAGACCGGACGCCGATTCTTGCCCGAGGCCAAGGCGGTCCTCGAGCGGACTGCGGCCGCCCACAATGTGCTGGAGCATGTCGCGCAGACGATATCAGGCAGTCTCTCGATCGCTGCCAGCCAGACCATCGCCAGTTATTGGCTGCCGCGCCGGCTCGCCTCTTTCCACGAAGCCTATCCTGCCGTCAGGCTGAGCGTGAGCATTGGCAACACCAGGCAGGTCGAGACCAATGTACTTGATGGCGCAGCCGATTTTGGCCTGGTCGAGGGGCGCACCGAATCCGACATTTTGCGCCGTGCCAAGGTCGATATCGATCGCATGATGCTGGTCGTGGCGCGCTCGCACCCTGAGATCGCAGAAGTTTCGCCTGGACATCCCGACCTTGGCGGGCTTCGCTGGATCATTCGCGAAGGCGGGTCGGGCACGCGCGAGGTGCTGGAGGACCTTGCCCGACGCGACGGGATTTCGTTCGCGGACCTGCAGATATTCCTGGTATTGCCGAGCAATGAGGCTATTCGCCAGGCAGTCGAGGCCGGCGCCGGCGCCAGCATCATTTCGGAACTCGTCGTCGCGCGCGCGGTCGCCGAAGGCAGTCTGCGTTCCGTGCCGGTCGATCTGCCGAAGCGCGAATTTGCCATGATCACGCATCGCGACCGGCAGCCAAGCCTGGCCCAGATGGCGCTCAAGGCGCATCTTGGCGGCAAAGCTGAGAGATTCGCGCCGCTTTAAGCCGATCAGCCGAACTTCCGCTGCGCGTCGAGCGCCAGCCCAAGCCCGACCGAGCCGAACACATCGCCTTCGATTACCGACGCCTGCGGCACCAGCGCCAGGATCTGCTGCCTGGCCAGCGGGATCGCGGTCGATCCGCCGGTCAGGAACACCGCGGTGATGTCCGAGGCCTTCACCTGTGCGTCGCGGATGGTCTGCTCGACCGTAGCCGCAACACGCTCAATGTCCCTGGCTATGGTGGCTTCGAGACCCTTGCGCGTGATTTCTGCCGTGAACCTCACCTCGGGCAGCGCGACCTCGACATCGGCCGACGATCGGTCCGTCAGCTCGATCTTGGCCTTTTCGACCAGCGCCGCCAGCGCGTGGCCGTAACGATGCTCGATGATGTGGATGAAGCGGTCGACCAGGTCTGCGTGCTCCGCCTCGTAGCGGATCTGGCGCAGATGCGTCATCGCCCTCGCGGTATAGACCAGGTTGATGCGCTGCCACGTCGCCAGGTCGATGAAGTAGCTCGCCGGCAGATTACGTTTGCCATCCTTGGTCGGTGAGAGATGGCCGAGCTGCGGCATCACATGGGCGATGCTCAGCAGCCGGTCGAAGTCGGTGCCGCCGATGTGGATGCCGCGGCTGGCCAGGATGTCGTCCTTGCGGTCAAGCGAGCGGGCGCGCTCGGGCGAGACCCGCACGATTGAGAAGTCGGACGTGCCGCCGCCCATGTCGACGATCAGCGCCAGTTCCTCGCGCGTCACCTTTTGTTCGTAGTCGAGTGCCGCGGCAATCGGTTCGAACTGGAAGGCGATCTGCTTGAAGCCGTGGGCACGAGCGGCGTTTTCGAGTTCGTGCTCCGCCTTGGCGTCGGCCTCGGCATCGTCGTCGACGAACTGCACGGGCCGTCCCAGCACGACGCTGTCGACCGCGTCATGGGCTTCTTCTTCCAGCTTCTTTTTCAGATGGCCGACGAACAGGCCGACAATCTCCATGAAGCCGATCGAGCGCGCCTTGATGCGCGTCTTTTCGTGGGCGAGCGAGCTGCCGAGCACACTCTTCAACGAGTGCATCAGGCGGCCTTCGATACTGTCCGTATAGTTGGCAAGGGCGCGTCGCCCGAAATAGGTGCGGTTGTCCTCGAAATTGAAGAATACCGCACTGGGCAGCGTGACTTGGCCGTCTTCCAACGCCACCAGCCGCGGCTGCCCGTTCCTGACCACGCTCACGGTGGAATTCGAAGTGCCGAAGTCGATACCGGCAAATGCTGGTCGCATCGTGCGTTCCTGTAGTTCTGATTTGGGGAGCAGCAGCTCGTATCCGGTCGGGCCGGGGGTCGCGGTCTAACCCATACCCTCGGAAAGGGAAACCACTTTTACGAGAGTTCAGTCTTTCCTGAACACCAGTCTTCCGAGCCAGCCGGTCAGCATGGCCAGCGATACGGCAAAGACACCGTAGAGGAAGGAATAGTCGTGCGCGACGCGGAAGATCGACTGTTCGAAACCGGACTTGCGGATTTCGAGCTGGGCGGAGCTTTCCTTGATGAACAGGCCGCTCTTGAACAGGAAGGCACGGGCCTTATGGGTGCCGACCGGAACGTTTGGGGCGAGCCTGACGGTGGCGCGGAACAGGTTCTGCGACAGGAACTGCACACCGCCGACATTCTCGCTGTAGAGGCCGGTCGCCGCCTTGCGTTCGCGCAGCGCGGCGGTGAACTCCTCGATTGTCGCCGGGCTGTCCTCCGCGTCGGCCGGCTGCAAATAGAGGTTGGAGGCGCCAAGCGACAGCTGCTTGTAGCTGTTCGGATCGGTGACGTCCTGCAGCGGCCGCGTCGTCGCCACCGAATAGGAGACAGGTACGTTTTTGAAGGTCTCCGACTCCAGATTGACCCAGACGCCGAGCACCCGGTCCTTGCGGCGCACGACGACCGGCCGAGCCGGGCCTTCCAGCACGACGATCACGTCGTAGCGCCCTTGCCGCGCGACAAGCGGATCGGCATTTTCCAGTGAGCCGAAAATGGTCAGGTCGGCGCCGGAAAAGCCGGCGGTAATCGAGACATTGTCGGTGGAAAGGCCGATCTGGATGTTTTCGGTTAGTGGCGCCTGCGCCTTCGCCGGTGGCGCAGCAGCCAGCAGCGACAGCAAGGCGGCGGCCGCGAGCGTCCTTAGGCCGGCCATCAGCTCAGGCCCACGCCGGACAGAGAATAGAGATTGGGCGGCGTGACGAAAAGATCGATGGCAAGCCGGATGGCTACCGCCAGCACGAGCAGCGCCAGCAGCGCCCTGAGTTGCTCGCCCCGCAGCCTCTGACCAGCCTTGGCGCCATATTGCGCGCCGGCGACGCCGCCTGCCATCAACAGGAAGGCGAGCATGACGTCGACCGTCTGGTTGGTGGTGGCGTGGACCAGCGTGGTGTAAGCCGAGGTGAAGATGATCTGGAACAGCGAGGTGCCGATGACGACGTTGGTAGGCACTTTCAAAAGGTAGATCAGGGCCGGCACCATGATGAAGCCGCCGCCGACGCCCATGATCGAGGACAGGAAGCCAATCGCCGCACCCAGCCCAAGCACCGGAATGACGCTGACGAAGAGCTTCGAGGCCCTGAACCGCATCTTCAGCGGCAGGCGGTGGATCCAATTATGCTGGCCGGATTTCTTCAACACCGGTGCGGCGCCGCTGCGAGTGGCGCGCAGCGCATTGACGCTCTCGACCAGCATCAGTCCGCCGACGGTGCCGAGCAGCACGACGTAGAGCAGCGAGATGAACAGGTCGAGCTGGCCGAGCCGGCGCAGGAGCGCAAAGACATAGATACCACCAGTCGAGCCGACGATGCCGCCGGCTAAAAGCACGCCGCCAAGCTTGAAGTCGAGCGTGCCGCGCTTCATGTGCGACAGGGCGCCGGAGAAGGAGGAAGCGATGACCTGGTTGGCGCCGGTGGCGACCGCGATTGCCGGCGGTATGTTGTAGAAGATCAGCAGCGGCGTAATGAGAAAGCCGCCGCCCACGCCGAACATGCCCGACAGGAAACCCACCGCCGCACCCATGGCCAGCAGCACGAAGATGTTGACGGAAATTTCCGCGATCGGGAGATAGATGCCCACCCGTCAGTCTCGATCAGTTTGCCTCCTGGCGAATGCAACCGTTGCGGGCATTTTGCGTCAAAAGGCTATCTCGTTCTTGCGCCGGCCGGGCCGTGAAGTCAAACTTCGCCGCACCGCCGAAACAAAAAACAACTCAATCAGTTAACAGGCAAATCTGTGGCAAGGGCGTCGCGGAAACGACGCATCCGCCGTTATTTACGCGCAAGCAGCGCCTTGACCAGCTTTTCGTCGATCGCGCCGGTTGCCTTCATATCGTTGTCGGCCTGGAAGGCCATGATCGCGTTCTTGGTTTTCTGGCCCATCATCCCGTCGGGATTGCCGGCCTCGTAGCCGTTCTTGTTGAGAATGCGCTGGATGTTCTGGACCGCTTTCTTCATGTCGATGCCGGCGGTCGTCTGCGGTGTGCCGTCCTGCCACGATTCAGGAACGTCGGCCGAATTGGCGGTTGGATCGAGCGGCTTGGCCTTCCACAGTTCAGCCGCGGCCCGCGCACGCTCCAGCTGCTCGGGCCTCAGTGCCTTGGCGATCTCGTCGCGCTTGGCCGCCGCATCCTTGTCGCCGGTCTTGGCGACGAGTGCGAACCATTTGTAGCTCTCCTCGAGGTTCTGCTTCATGCCGACGCCCTTCGCCGCGAGGATGCCGAGATTGAACTGGCTATCCTTGACACCGAGATCCGCCGCCGCCTGGAACCAGCGCGCTGCCGATTCATTGTCGGTCACGCCATCCGCCGCCATCGCAAACAGCACGGCAAGATTGTGCATCGCGCTGGCATTGCCCTGCGCTGCGGCAAGCTGGTACCAGGTTTTCGCTTTCTTGATGTCGCGTGCGACGCCGATGCCCTTCTCGTAGAAATTGCCGATGCGGTATTCTGCCGGCGCGAAACCGAGTTCGGCAGCTTTCTCATACCATTTGGCCGCCGCCGCCATGTCTTCTTTGACGCCGCGAGACTCGGCGTAGCGCGAGCCGATCTCGAACAGCGCCTTGGCGTCGCCGCCCGCCGCTGCATCGCGCAGGGCGGCCGGACCGGCATCGGCCGGAACGTCGATCTTGGCAACGCCTGCCGCGGCAGCATCCGCCGGCGGCACCGTGCCGGTCGTGTCCTGCGTCGCAGCGGTGGCTATAGCAGGCGCGGCAGCCATTGGCTCCGCGTCGCTGGCCGTCGCCGCTGCCGGCGTGGGCACTGCGGCCGCGGTGTCTTGCGCCGTCAGGTCGGCGGGCTCCGCGGAAGCCGAGGGCGCCGTCGATGTCTCGGCTGCCGGTGTAGCGGGGCCGGTTTGCGCCGCCGTGTCGTCCTTGGTCATCGATGCGGATGGCTCTGCCTGCCTGACGGTGGGCGACGGCGCGCTCTCCTGTGGTGTCGTCTGCGCGTCCGCCTTCGGGTCGCTGGCAACGCTGGCCAAATTGGTTTCCACCGGCTGTACGGCCACGGCCGGTGCCGCCTCATTGTTGGTAACTTCGACCGGGTCGGAGAAGAAGGCTTTGCCCAGTTGCAGGCCGGCAAGCGCCAGCATGATGGCGATTGCCCCCATCAGGATCGGCTTGCGCCGCGCCTTGAGCAGGTCGCCGATCCTGAGTGCCTTGACCGGGCCTTTCATCGTCGACTGGCGCTTGAGGGCGTCCGCCTCGGCAGCCGCCGCTTTCGCAGCCCGTCTGGCTGCCGCAATGAAGTCCGATTTTGCCGCCTCAGCGCCGCCTTCCCTGGTCGGCTGCCCGCGCTCGTCGCGCACGCGCTTCATGATGGCGCTGAGGTCGGGTGCGCCGGAGCCGGGTTCCAGTGGCCGGTTGGCGAGCTTGGGGTCGAGGGGCTCGTCGAGATCGACGCTCGGTATCTCGGCGCTCTGCGCCGAGCCTGCAAGCGGCGGCATCTCGGCGTCCTTCTTGCCCTTCAAGGCGCGCGCCAGCCCGCCTAACATCGATTTCCTGCCGCCGCCTTGCTCGGATTTTTCACGCGTCGTGTCTGAACCGAGAGCCGCCAGGGCTGCTGCGGCGGCGGCCTCGGCTGGCGTACGCGGACCTGGCTCGTCGCGCACGAGCGCCGCGGCGCGGCCGTCGAGATCGGCCATGCTGCCTGTCAACGGCAGCGGCTGGTCGAGGTCCATCGACGGTGCGTCCTGTACCGAGATCTTGGATGGCCGGCCGAAACGCTTGCTCAACTCCGCGCTTGCCGGTTCGCCCGTCTCCAATGAACCAAGCCTGTCAACGATCTTGAGCAGCGTATCGTGGATAGCCTCGAACGTTCTCGAATTGCGCTCGTCCGAACGCCGCGTCAGTGCCTCGAGCGTCTTCAGGTCCTGGGCGAGGCCGGTAACGGCCGCCGTGTTGGCGCTTGATCCGGCCAGTGAGCGGACGGCGCTCTCAGCCGCCTCGCGCGCCGCGCCGAGGATGGAATCGCGAGTTCCGGCCAGCGACTTCTCGATTTCGTTGAGACGCGGGCTGATGTCGTCGAATTCCGGCAGCGGCGTGCCAGGCTTGGAAAGATGCGCCGTCAGGCCGGCGACCTGCGCTTCAAGGCTGCGGATCAACGCCGGGTCGATGCTGGCGACCTGTGCCGCGGACGAATCCAGCCGGCTTGAGATGTCTTCGAGCCGGCTCTCCAGGCCACGGATCGCCGCCTCGTTGGCGGGATCTGGAACGCGCGTCTCAATCCGCTTGGCCAGCGCGGTGAAGCGGGCGTCGATGGCATCCATGATGCCGGCGCTATCGACCTGCGGCATGCGCTGGTCCAGCCTGTCGGCGACCTCGTCCAACCGGCGCTCAAGGTCGCGAAACAGCATGTTGCCTTGTTCGATTGCGTCGCCCTGGCGACGTTCCATCATGCTGGACAGCACGTCGAAGCGCTGCTCGAGCCCCTGGAAGATGTAGTCGGCGTCGGGCATGGCAGGTGCGTGGTCGATCTTGTCGGCAATAAGCGCGACTTGCCTGGCAAGGCGCTCCATCGCCTGTTCCGGCAGATTGGCTCGGCCGGCCAGTTCATCCACGCGGCTCGACAATGTGTTGAGACGGTCGATGACCTCCCGACCCGGACGATCCTGCGACACTTCTTCGATTTGCTGGGCCAGTGAATCGATCCGCTTCTCGATGCGTTCGAAGGGCTCGGGGTCGAACGAATTGGCTTGCGCGGCAACCGTCGAGGCGACGATCGCGCGGGAAATCTCGTCGAGCCGCTCGTCGATCTGACTGAATGTGTCGCCGCCGCGATTGTCCTGCTGGCGGGCGAAATGGTCGACCGCTCCGGCAAGCGTGCGGACCTTTTCCTCGAGCGAGCGCAGCGACAGCGATTCCGGCAGATTGCTGACGGCATTGCTGATCTGTTCGAGCCGCTCCGTTAGCGCCGACAGGCCGGGTGCATCGGAACGCTTGCGCTGATCGGCCTCGACGCGATCCTCGAAAGCGTTCCAGCGGCGGTCGAAATCGTCCCAGCGGCGTCCGACCGCCTGCACGCTCTCCTCGCGCGCCAGCGTATCGAGCGCGGCTTTGACCTGCTCAAGCTCGAGCCGCAGCATATTGACGCTTCTGTCGTCGCTTTTTTCGGCCAGTGTCTGGATGGCGCCGGAAAGCCGCTCGAATTCGACGCTGAGTTCGGCGCTGCCTTTGCCGCCGCCATTTGACTGGAAGGCTCGCTCAATATTCTTGCGCAGTACCTCGAACTCGCGTTGCAGGCCGGAGGTCATCTGCTGGCGCAACTCTTCGCGCAGGCCGCGCAATTCGCCGGCGATCTTGCCGGCTAGGGCGACGCCGTCCTCCTGGCCCCGCACCCGGTCGATATCGCGGGCGATCGCCTGGTAATTCTGGTCGAAAGCCGCTGCTGGACCTTTCGGCCGCTGCGCGCGTGGATCCTCATACCGGCGCTGCTGGCCATAGGGTTGGGCGCTGGGATAGCGTGGTTCTGCCGCTGGTCGGCGCGGATCGGCGTGGCTTGCCGTCTCCTCGCGCGTCCGCTCCAGCCGCTGCTCCAGAGTTTCCAGGGAGCGGTTGAGCTCTTCAAGCGTCGTGTGCGGCCGGCGTTGCCTGCCGGCGTTGAGTGTATCGAGGTAGGACCGCTTGCTGTTCATCAATGCGCCCGTTTCAGAATTGCTGGCTTTCACCAGGTTCCCAAAGTCCTGCCGGGACGAAGGCGACTGCTTGGCTTGTTGCAGTGGAAGACGAGCTTCCCGGTCTCATCCGCGCTCCGAAAAACCGTGAAAAATTCAGTACAGGATAGACACGGGTAACCGACATGCGCACATTTCGCCCCAACGTGGTAAACAACGCGTTAACCAAGCTTAAGAAGTTGCAACTTTGTCGGCTGGCTGCCGACGGCGCGGGTGTCTTCTTTGAACGCGCAAAAGACGTTGTAGAATTTTGATCAGCCGCATGATCGCTCCCGAAATCGGCAACGACCTTTTAGGTTGTCCGCTGGTGCTGCGGCATAAAGTTGCAAGACCAGAACACTCTTGCGTGCTGAGGCGGCTATCGATATAGAATTGACGTAAACGTAAATGAGCGGATTACGCCGTTTGCGATTTGTTTGTTGAAACCACGAGTGGAAGCACGCCCCCGCTTTCACTCAGGCGACGCAAGGTCGGCGACCGCGATGCCACCAGACGGGGAAAGCCAGTGACCATGAAACTTATTTCGCCCGGCCAAGCCGCGGCCAACACCAACGATATGTCGAGCGAAGCCGGTGAAGAGCTTGTCCGCATCGGCGAAATGGCCAAGAAATACGGAGTGACGCTGCGTACGCTGCGTTTCTACGAGGACAAGGGTCTGCTCAACCCGCAGCGCGACGGCTCGACCCGTCTTTATACACGCCGCGACAGGGCCCGGCTGAAGCTGATCCTGCTTGGCCGCAAGGTCGGGTTCTCGCTGCGTGACGTCAAGCAGATGATGGACCTCTACGATCCGAACGGCTCCAACACCAAGCAATTGCGGCTGGCGCTCGACAAGTCGGAGAAGCAGCTTGCCCGCCTGCAGAAGCAGCGGGCACTGATCGACGATGCCATCAGCGAACTGAGTGCTTCGATGTCGACCGTCCGGCAAATGCTGATCGAGCGCTCGACGCTGCAGGCCAGTGTGGCGAGCTAAACTAAGCTTCGATTTGTGACGAATAGGAGCCGCGCGGCTTTCGCTGCGCGGTTCTTCGTCGTTTGCCGCGCTTTGTCGTTTGTCGTCCTGGCGCGCGGGAGAAAATTTGCCGCAGCGCAGAATTGACGTTTACGCAAACGTCAATATTTGTTATCTCGACCACAACGTTGGTCCGTCTGCCATCCTCATATGCTGGGGCTGAGTTCGGGGCCAAGACCGCATGGTGGAGGAAACGCATGCCGATCTACAGAGCGCCGGTCCGGGACACGCTGTTCGTGCTGAACGAAGTGCTGGGATATCAGCGTTATTCCAATCTTCCCGGATTTTCCGACGCCACGCCGGATGTGCTCGAGGCCATCCTTGCCGAGGGCGCGAAGCTCGCCGAAAACGTGATGCAGCCGCTGAACCGCGTTGGCGACGTGGAAGGCTGCATGCGCCATGACGACGGTTCGGTAATGACGCCGAAAGGCTTCAAGGAAGCTTTCGACCAGTATCGCGAAGGCGGCTGGATGGGGCTCGCGGCACCTGTCGAGTTTGGCGGGCAAGGCTTGCCCTACGCAGTGCACACTGCGGTTGCCGAATACATGGTGTCGGCCAATATGTCGCTGATGATGTATGCCGGCCTGACGCAAGGCGCGATCGCTGCGATCATCACCCATGGCACCAAAGAGCAGAAGGCAACATGGTTGCCGAAGCTGGTCGAGGGCGCCTGGACCGGCACCATGAACCTGACCGAGCCACACTGCGGAACCGATCTTGGCTTGCTGCGCACCAAGGCCGTCCCAAATGGCGACGGCACCTACAGGATCTCCGGTCAGAAGATCTTCATCTCGGCCGGCGAGCATGACATGTCGGACAATATCGTCCACCTGGTGCTGGCCCGTATCGAGGGCGCGCCGGATGGCGTGAAGGGCATCTCGCTGTTCATCGTGCCGAAGCTCAAGCTCGATGCCTCAGGCAATCCGGGCGAGAAGAACACCGTCTCCTGTGGCTCGATCGAGCAGAAGATGGGTATCCATGGCAACTCGACCTGCGTCATGAATTACGACGACGCTGAAGGCACGCTGCTCGGCGAGGC
Source organism: Mesorhizobium sp. M0437 (assembly GCF_040321335.1). Lineage (NCBI taxonomy): Bacteria > Pseudomonadati > Pseudomonadota > Alphaproteobacteria > Hyphomicrobiales > Phyllobacteriaceae > Mesorhizobium > Mesorhizobium sp. M0437. The sequence continues at coordinate 44,227 of NZ_JAMYRK010000011.1, read as the reverse complement.
CAATGGCGGGCTGAAAGCAATGTTCACCATGATGAATGAGGCGCGGCTTGGCGTCGGCCTGCAGGGCCTCTCGCTATCGGAGGTCGCCTATCAGAATGCGGTTTCCTACGCCAAGGATCGTCTGCAGGGCCGCTCGCTGTCAGGGCCGAAGGCGCCGGACAGGAAGGCCGATCCGATCATCGTCCATCCGGACATCCGCCGCAGCCTGATGACCATGAAGGCTTTCAACGAGGCCGGCCGCGCGCTGGCGCTGTGGACGGCGATCAAGTCCGACATCGCTCACCGCTCCGGAGACGACAAAGATCGCCAGGTCGCAGACGACTACACCGGCCTGATGACGCCGGTGGTCAAAGGCGTGCTCACCGACAAGGGGTTCGATCATGCGGTAATGGCGCAGCAGGTCTTCGGCGGCCACGGCTATATAGAAGAGCACGGCATGAGCCAGTTCGTCCGCGATGCGCGCATCGCCATGATCTATGAGGGTGCCAACGGCATCCAGGCGCTCGACCTCGTCGGCCGCAAGCTGGCCTTGAATGGCGGCCGCGCGGTCCAGGCTTTCTTTAAGGAAGTCGGAGAGTTCTGCGAGGAAAACCGCACCGACGAGACGATGGCGCCCTTCACCAAGGCGCTTAAAAAGGGCCTCAACGATCTGCAGGCGGCGACGATGTGGCTGGTGCAGAACGGCATGGCCAAGCCCGATAACGCCGGTGCCGCCTCGACCGATTACATGCATCTGTTCGGCCTGGTGGCGCTGGGCTATATGTGGGCGCAGATGGCCAGGGTGGCCGCAGCGAAATTGGCGAATGGCGCCGACGGCGCTTCGTCTTTCTACGACAACAAGCTGGTGACGGCGCGCTTCTTCATAGAGCGGATCATGCCGGAGACGTCGGCGCATCTTGCCCGCATCTCCAGCGGTGCCGACACATTGATGGCACTGCCGGCGGAAGCGTTCTAGCTTCGGCGTTCCCCTCCCCCTCGAGGGGAGGGTGGCCCGAAGGCCGGGAGGGGTCCTGCGTGCAGTGCGCCGACCTCCATTCTGGTGCATGCCCTGTGAGGAAAATGATCGCAATGCCGTGGCACATGGCGCAGGTTGTAAAAGATAAGGTCGAGCAAGTCATCGGCGACCCCACCCGGCCGCTTCGCGGCCACCCTCCCCTCGAGGGGGAGGGGAACGTCGGCGCGAGGGAGAAACCATGACCCACCCCGCCGAAATCCTTGGCCTTCCCAAGCCCGCCTGGGCGGCGGACGAGGTCGGCATGCTTTACGACATGGCGCACCGCTTCATGTCGGAAGAGATCGCGCCGCGTTACGACGAGTTCGAGAAGAACGAAATGGTCGACCGCGAGAGCTGGCTGAAGGCGGGTGCTGCCGGCCTGCTGTGCGCCTCGATGCCGGAGGAATATGGCGGATCGGGCGGCACCTTCGCGCATGAGAGCGCCATTATCGAGGCGATCGGCCATGTCGGCGTCGACGGGTTCGGCATTGGCCTGCACAATTCGATCGTTGCCCCCTATATCCTCCACTACGGCTCGGAGGAGCAGAAGAAGAAGTGGCTGCCGAGGCTGGCGAGCGGCGAGCTGATCGGCGCCATCGCCATGACCGAGCCCGGTGCGGGCTCCGACCTTCAGGGCGTCAAGACGCGCGCCGAAAAGGACGGCAACCAGTACAAGCTCAACGGCTCGAAGACCTTTATCACCAACGGCCAGCTCGCCAATTTCATCATCGTCGTTGCCAAGACCGATCCTGAGAAGGGCGCCAAGGGCATCTCGCTGATCGTCGTCGAGACCGACGAGCTGGAGGGTTTCGAGCGCGGCCGCAACCTCGACAAGATCGGCCTCAAGGCCAACGACACGTCGGAACTGTTCTTCAACGACGTACGTGTGCCGACCTCGAACCTGCTCGGCAACCACGAAGGCCAGGGCTTCGTCCAGTTGATGCAACAATTGCCGCAGGAGCGGCTGCAGATCGGCACCACTGCTATTGCCATGGTCGAGCGGGCGCTGGCGCTTACCATCGACTACGTCAAGGAGCGCAAGGCCTTCGGCAAGGCCATCATCGAATTCCAGAACACCCAGTTCAAGCTTGCCGAATTGAAGACCGAGGCGACCATCGGCCGCGTCTTCTATAATGACTGCGTTGCCCGCCACGTTAACGGCGGCCTCGACCCGGTGACCGCTTCGATGGCCAAATACTGGCTGTCAGACCTGCAAGGAAAAGTCGTCGACGAATGCCTTCAATTGCATGGCGGCTATGGCTACATGAATGAATATCCGATTGCGCGCATGTTTCGCGACGCCCGCGTCCAGCGCATCTACGGCGGCACCAACGAGATCATGAAATTGCTGATCGGGCGCTCGCTCTGAGCGAGTTTCAGCAAACCCAAGGAGCAGGAAAATGGCCGAAGCTTATGTCTATGATGCCGTGCGCACGCCGCGCGGCAGGGGCAAGAAGGATGGCTCGCTGCACGAAGTGCCGGCGGTGCGGCTCGGCGCCAAGGTGCTCGAGGCCATCCGCGACCGCAACGGGCTGGACACCGGCACCGTCGACGACATCATCTTCGGTTGTGTCGATCCGGTTGGCGAGGCGGGTGCGGTCATTCCACGTGCCGCCGCTTTCGAGGCCGGCTACGACACCAAGGCGCCTGGCATGCAGATATCGCGTTTCTGCGCCTCGGGCCTCGACGCCATCAATTTCGGCGCCGCCAAGATCGCGCAGGGCGCCGACGAGGTCGTCATCGCCGGTGGCGTCGAATCGATGTCGCGCGTCGGCATGGGCGCCTCCGGCGGCGCCTGGTTCATGGACCCATCGGTCGGCCTACCCGGCTGGTTCGTGCCGCAAGGAATCTCGGCCGACCTGATCGCCACCAAATACGGCTTTTCGCGCGACGACGTCGATGCCTACGCAGTCGAAAGCCAGAAGCGTGCCGCCAAGGCGTGGGGCGAGGGCCGCTTCAAGAATTCGGTGATCTCGGTCAAGGACCAGAACGGCCTGACCATCCTCGACCATGACGAACATATGCGGCCCTCGACCGACATGCAGTCGCTTGCCGCGCTCAACCCGTCCTTCGTCATGCCCGGCGAAATGGGCGGCTTCGACGCCGTCGCCGTGCAGAAGCATCCCGAGGTGGAACAGGTCAACCACGTCCACCATGCCGGCAATTCCTCCGGCATCGTCGATGGCGCGGCGGCCGTGCTGCTCGGCTCGAAAAAGGCGGGAAAGACGCTCGGCCTCAAGCCGCGCGCACGCATCCGTGCGTTCGCCAACATCGGCTCCGAACCGGTGCTGATGCTGACCGGCCCCGTCGACGTCACCGAGAAGCTGTTGAAGCGGGCGAAGATGAAGCTGTCGGACATCGACCTGTTCGAGCTCAACGAGGCCTTCGCTTCGGTGGTGCTGCGCTATATGCAGGCTTTCGACATTCCGCATGACCGGATCAACGTCAATGGTGGGGCCATCGCCATGGGCCATCCGCTCGGCGCCACCGGTGCGATGATTTTCGGTACGGTGCTGGATGAATTGGAACGCCGCGACCTCAACACCGCGCTGGTGACGCTTTGCATCGGCGCCGGCATGGGCACTGCAACGATCATCGAACGCGTCTGACGGAGAGAGATGATGAGCTACACCAATTTCACCCTCGACATCGACGCCGACGGCATTGCGCTGGTCACCTGGGACATGCCGGACCGTTCGATGAACGTCTTCACCGAGGAGGTGATGCTCGAACTGAATACCATCGTCGACAAAGTGGCGAGCGATGCAGCGATAAAGGGCGCGGTGATCACCTCCGGCAAGGATACGTTCTCGGGCGGCGCCGACATCACCATGCTGCAGAAGATGCTGGCGACCTTCGCCGCCGACAAGGCGAAGGACCCGGAGAAGGCGACCAAGGCGCTGTTCGACAATGCGGGCACCATGAACGGCCTGTTCCGCAAGCTGGAAACGTCGGGAAAGCCATGGGTTTCGGCGATCAACGGCACATGCATGGGTGGCGCGTTCGAATTGTCGCTCGCCTGCCATGGCCGTGTCGCGGCCGATTCAGACAAAGTGAGGATGGCGCTTCCCGAAGTGAAGATCGGCATTTTTCCGGGCGCCGGCGGCACCCAGCGCGTGCCACGGCTGACCGACCAGCAGCAGGCGCTGCAAATGCTGACGTCCGGCCAGACGCTGTCGCCTCAGAAGGCCAAGTCGATGGGCCTGATCCATGAGATTGCCGAGCCGGACAAGCTGGTCGAAACCGCCAAGGCGATGATCAGGAACGGCTTGAAGCCGGTGGCGCCATGGGATGAAAAGGGCTTCAAGCTGCCCGGCGCCCCGATCTATTCGGTGGCCGGTGCCAATCTGTGGCCCCCGGCCATCGCCATTCTGCGCCGAGAGACCTATGGCAATTATCCCGCCGCTGCCGCCATCCTGAAATGCGTCTATGAGGGCCTGTTGGTGCCGTTCGACACCGCCTTGCGGATCGAGCAACGCTATTTCACCGAGATCATGCAGACAAGGGAAGCGGCAGCGATGATCCGTTCGTTGTTCGTGTCGCTCCAGGAACTGAACAAGGGCGCGCGCCGCCCGGCCGGTGTGCCGGAAACGACGTTCAAGAAGATCGGCGTACTCGGCGCCGGCTTCATGGGCGCCGGCATCGCCTATGTGACGGCCAGGGCCGGCATCCCGGTGGTGCTGCTCGACCGCGACATGGAGTCCGCCGCCAAGGGCAAAGCGCATTCCGAGACCCTTATCTCGGATCAGGTGAAGAAGGGCCGTGCCAAGCCGCAGGACAAGGATCGGTTGCTGTCGCTGATCACGCCGACGGCCGATTACGCCGATCTTGCCGGCTGTGATCTTGTGGTCGAGGCGGTGTTCGAGGATTCGGCCGTCAAGAAGGATGCCACCGAACAGGCCGAGGCTGTGCTCAAGCCGTCGGCGATCTTCGCGTCGAACACGTCGACCATCCCAATCACATCGCTGGCCAGGAATTCGGCGCGCCCGAAGAATTTCATCGGCATTCATTTCTTCTCGCCGGTCGACAAGATGATGCTGGTCGAGATCATCCTCGGCAAGAAGACCGGCGACAAGGCGCTGGCCACCGCGATCGACTTCGTCCGCGCCATCAAGAAGACGCCGATCGTCGTCAACGATACGCGCGGCTTCTATGTCAATCGCTGCGTGCTGCGCTACATGTCGGAAGCCTACAAGATGCTGATCGAAGGTGTTCCGGCGCCGATGATCGAAAACGCGGCCAAGGCCGCCGGCATGCCGGTCGGTCCTCTGGCGTTGACCGACGAGACTGCGATCGACCTTGCCCAGAAGATCATGAAGCAGACCATGCGCGACCTCGGCGACAAGGCGGTCGACCCGAAGCAGATGGCGCTGATCAACACGATGGTCGACACGCATGGTCGCTTGGGCCGCAAGAACGGCAAGGGCTTCTATGACTATCCGGCAAAACCGGCCAAGAAGAAGCTGTGGCCAGGCCTCAGGGACCTCTACCCGCAGCTGTCGCCGGAGCAGGTCGATTATGAGGAACTGAAGCAGCGGCTGCTGGTCACCATCGCGCTTGAGGCGGTACGGGTGATGGAGGAGGGCATCGTTACCGATCCGCGCGAGGCCGATGTCGGCTCGATCCTGGCCTTCGGCTTCGCGCCCTATACCGGTGGTGCACTGTCCTACATAGACGGCATCGGCGCGAAAAAATTCGCTAAGATCGCCAGAGGCCTGCAGAAGAAATACGGTGCCGAGTTCAAGGCGCCGAAGCTGCTGCTCGACATGGCCGAGAAGGGCGAGACCTTCTACGAGCGCTTCGATCCTTATACCAGAAACGAGGCCAAGGAGGCGGCGTGACGCCGTCTTCGACGGTGGACAAGATGGCGGCCAAGGGATAGAACAGGGAAGGTATTTTTTCCTGTTTCGAAGGAAGAGCAAGGTGCTCTCGCACGACCGCGTTTGGGCCGCCATCGACGCTCTTGCCGAGCGTTATTCGCTTTCGGCCTCTGGACTGGCCAGGCGCGCTGGCCTCGACTCGACCGCCTTCAACAAATCGAAGCGGCTGTCCTCAGATGGACGGCCGCGCTGGCCGTCGACCGAATCGCTGGCCAAGATCATCGAGGCGACCGGCGCCTCGCTGGATGAATTTGCGGGGCTGGTCGAGGGTCGGGGTAATTCCGACGCACTACCCGTGCAGAGATCGTCGGTGCCGCTGCTCGGCTTCGCCCAGGCGGGCGCCGGTGGCTTCTTCGACGACGCCGGGTTTCCAGCGGGGCAGGGATGGGACCTGATCGAGCTTCCGGCACGGGCAACCGAAACCTCCTATGCCTTGAAGGTCCAGGGCGATTCCATGCTGCCGCTCTATCGCAATGGCGATGTCCTGATCGTCGAGCCAGGGGCTACCATACGAAAGGGTGATCGCGTCGTCGTCAAGACCAATGCCGGCGAGGTGATGGCCAAGGTGCTCGACCGCCAGACACCGAGGTCGATCGCGCTGGTCTCCCTCAATCCCGATCACCCGGACCGCGACATCCCCATGCGCGATGTCGAATGGGTGGCGCGGATTGTCTGGGCAAGCCAGTAGGCGCGGGGCCGGTGCGTCTGTCTCACCTTGCCTTGGCTGTTCTGGCGATCCCGGCGATGGCCATGGCAATTGTCGCCGGCGGCCGCGCCGTCCAGAGCGAGAGCGGCGGCCCCTGGGAGCAAATCCAGGTCGGCGCTGAACCTCAGCCCGCCGCGCCGGCTACGTCGGCCATCCCGAAACCAGTTCCGGCCAAGCAGGCGGCGCATTCGAGGGCAATCGATCCAGAAATCGTGGTGCCGCCGCAACCGGGTTCCAACGAGCTTGAACGGATAGAGCCGCGCGCCCCGTTGAGCGATCTGGCATTGGCCGGACCGCCCAAGCCCCCAAAAACGAAAATGCCCGACGACTGGAAAGGCACGAAACTATTCCAGCCCGTCGCGTCGGCCGCCGGGGTCATCGAAGCAAACGGCTATTCGATTGCGGTTTCCGGTATCGACATCGTCAAGCAGGAGGAGACTTGCACCGACGGCGGCGAGTCGTGGAATTGCGGCATTCGGGCGCGAACGGCCTTCCGCGCCTTTCTCCGCAGTCGTACGGTGGTCTGCGCCGTGCCGCCCGAAGGCGGTCGTGATCTGATCGCCGCCGAGTGCCGGATCGGCAATCAGGATATCGGCCAATGGCTGGTCGAAAATGGCTGGGCGCGCGCCGCCAAGGGCGGCCCTTACGCAGAAGCCGGCGAGAAGGCGCGTGCAGCAAAAAAAGGCGTCTTCGGGCCGGCGCCGAGCGTTTCAGGCCTGCCGCCGCTCCCGGCTGCTGCGTCGCGATCCGCGCCTGTAGCGCCTAGCTCGATCCTGGAGGAGCAAGACGGCGTCCTCATGCCGCCAGCTGACCAGCCAGCGCCCGCTGAATGAGCTCGCGCGTTTCGGCGATGCCGTAGAGCGCAGCGAAGGAGCCGAAGCGCGGTCCGCGTTCCTGACCTATCAGCACCTGATAGATCATCTGGAAGAAGGCGACGGAGACACCGGGTCCGCCCTCCGGGCTCTGCTTGGAATGGTCCTGGTAGCGCTCGATCTTGCGCGCAACATTGAGGGCAGCGTTCTGGATTGCCTCGCTGTCGGCATCAGCCGGCAGCGCGGCGAGCGCTACCGAAAGCTTGGTCAGCGCCTCGCGCTCGACCGCGTCGGCAGCACGGTACACTTTCGCCGGCTTCACGAAATCGTCGAAATAGCGGATGGCATATTCGGCCAGCCGGTCGAGCTCGGGATGGGTTGTCGGCGTCACACCCGGCGCGTGGCGCGAAATGAAACCCCACAGCACGTCCCTGTTCTGCGCATTCGAGGCGCTGACCAGGTTGAGCAGCAGCGAGAACGGAACCGGCAGGTCGACTGCCGGGGGATTGCCGTCATGCATGTGCCAGACCGGATTGCCCAGCCGCTCCTTCCAGTCCTGCCTCTGATAGGCAGAGAGGAACGTGTAATATTCGTCTACCGCCTTCGGGATGACGTCGAAATAGAGCTTCTTCGCGGTTCGCGGGCGCTGGAACATATAAAGGCTAAGGCTCTCGGTCGGCGCGTAAGTCAGCCACTCGTCGATGGTCAGCCCATTGCCCTTCGACTTCGAGATCTTCTGGCCGTTCTCATCGAGGAACAGCTCGTAATTGAAGCCCTCCGGTGCCGGAGCATCGAGCGCGCGGCAAATCTGCCCGGCGAGCTTGACGGAATCGATCAGATCCTTGCCGGACATCTCGTAATCGACGCCGAGTGCTGCCCACCGCATCGCCCAATCTGGCTTCCATTGCAGCTTGGCATGACCGCCGGTCACCGGCGTCTCGAAGCGCTCGCCGGTGTCCGGGTCGCGCCACACGATGGTGCCGGCGTCGAGCTTGCGCTCGTCGATCGCGACTTGCATGACGATGCCGGTCTTGGGATGGATCGGCAGGAAGGGCGAATAGCTCAGCGCCCGCTCCTCGCGCAGCGACGGCAGCATAATTGCCATCACCTTATCGAAGCGCTCGAGCATCTTGAGCAGCGTCGCGTCGAAGCGGCCGGAAGTATAATAGTCGGTCGAGGAAGCGAATTCGTAATCGAAGCCGAAACGGTCGAGGAAAGTGCGCAGCCGTGCGTTATTGGCGGCGCCGAAGGACGGATACTCATTGGAGAACGGGTCCGGTATCCTGGTCAGCGGCTTGCCGAGATAGGCGCGCAGCATGTCCTTGTTAGGCACATTGTCCGGCACCTTGCGCAATCCGTCCATGTCGTCGGAGAAGCACAGCAGCCGCGTCTTGACCTTGTCTTCAGTCAGTACGCGGAAGGCGTGGCGCACCATAGATGTGCGCGCCACCTCGCCGAACGTGCCGATGTGCGGCAGGCCGGACGGGCCGTAGCCGGTCTCGAACAGCACCGTTTCCGGGTAGCCGCTGCTCGCGTAGCGGGCGACGATCTTTTTCGCTTCCTCGAATGGCCACGCCTTGCTTTCGGCGGCGGCGGCGAGGACTTCCGGGCTGAGATCGATCGGCTGTTGTTCGGCCATGATGCTATTCCTGCAACTTTGCCAGCATCCATGCCGGCAGCCGCATGCTCTAGACCATGATCCCGAAAAGTGGAACCCGGTTTTCGGGCAGGACCGTGATCAGGCAAGAAGCCCCCGTCCCGATAGTCAGGATGGATCAACTTCCAAGGCGTGATCGGAGCGCCAACGATCGCGGCTGTTTTTCCTTGCGGCGCCGGTCCCTCGTTCCTAACTTCGGGACCATCTCAAGGAGTTGTAAATGCCATTGTCGCCACACGAAGCCATGATCTACCTGATGGTCATCACCTCGGCGTCAGACCGCGACATGACCGACGTCGAACTGGCGCGGATCGGCGACGTCGTTCGATCCTGGCCGGTGTTTGAGGATTTCAACCAGGAGCGGCTGGTCGAGGTCGCCCAGGCCTGCCAGAAAATGCTGCATGAAAAGGATGGGCTGGAGGGCGTCCTGGCGCGCGTCGCCGAGGCGCTGCCCGAACGCCTGCGTGACACCGCCTATGCCGCCGCCTTCGAGGTCGCAGCTGTCGATCTCGAAATGCGCCTGGAGGAGGTACGCGTTCTGCAGCTCGTCCGCCGGGAACTCGACCTCGATGCGCTGACGGTCGCCGCCATTGCGCGAGCCGCCAAGGCCCGCCTTCGCACACTGACCTGAGCCGGCGGCCAAGCTCAGAAAAAACTGACGGGAAAATAGCGCAGATAGAACTCGGCGAACGTGCCTTTCACCGAGATTTCCTGCAGCGCGTAGTCGAAAGCGGCGGCCAGTGCCGGATCGTCGGCCCTGGTGGCGATTGCCATGCCTGAGCCGAGATATTCGGGCGCCAGATAGGGGCCGCCGGCAAAGCGGCAGCAGCCCGCTGCATCCGAACCGCCGAGCCAGAAGGCGAAACGCATGCCGTCGCCGAAGGCGGCGTCGATCTTGCCGGCTTTCAGCTCGCCATAAAGCTCCTCCGGCTTTGCGAACGGGACGATTTGGACGTCGCCGAAATAATCGCGCAGCACCCGCTCGTGCGCGGAGCCGGCGATCACGCCGACACGCTTGCTGCGCAGCTTGTCGAACATTGGTTCGGTCAGCGCCTGTGTCTTCAGCATGATGAAGCGGGCCGGAAATTGCAGGTAGGAGCGTGAAAATGCGTATTTCGACCGCGACTCCGGCGTCGCGGCGATGCCGGCAATGATCGCTTCGCCCTCGCCTTTCCCGAGCGCACCTTCGAGCTCGGCCCAGGGCAGCGCCTGGATCTGGCATTTTTCGGCAACGCCGAGCTCGGCGCAGATGGCGCGCGCCAGGTCGACATGGAAGCCCGACAGCCGGCCTGCCCCATCGAGGAAATTGAACGGCGGGAAATCCGTGGTGGTCAGGAATCGCAGCCGCGGCAGCATCGAAAGGTCCGGCTTTGGCAGCCGCTCCTTGGCGTCCCAGAACACGGGCACCTGCGGCTCCGCGGCGAGCGCAGCAGCCGCAAGCGATTGCGCTCCGATCAATATCGAGATCAATGAAATGGATATGCGCCGAAACGCCACGCGACGACTCCGTTCGGTCTTGCCCCGGCTTTCGTACGAAATAACACAGGTTTTTGTACGAAAAAAACACAGGTGCGACGGTTTTTGGTTTCATCATTGCAATTTAGGGATATTGTTTAGTGAGTTTGCAAGTGACTGCGTGATGCCGGCTGAAGAGGAGCAGTAGGACGCACGGGGGAGGCAGCTTTGCAGTCCGGGGTTGATGGCGTGGTGCGGGTTGATCACTGCCATTGGCCTCAAGAGCGGAAGGCAACATGGGGTAGATGTTGCGATGGGTCATTTCGATCGTACGCTGGAGTTGATAGATCAGTTGCAGCACGCCGGCACAGCCGCCGCCGTCTGCGAAAAGCTGTTGGGGGTAACAAGCGGGTTCGGGCTGACGGCGCTGATGGCCGGGACGGTTCCGCAACCTGGCACGCCGAGAAACCAGCAAAAGGACCATGTGCTGCTCTGCGACTGGCCGGCTGAATGGCTTGAGCGCTACGTCGCGCGCAACTACGTCGATCACGACCCCGTCGTCAGCCACATGAAGCAGCTTCAAGCGCCATTCCAGTGGCGGGAAGCATCTCAGGGCATCCGCATCGGCAAGAGCGGCGGCGAGGTGATGGGCGATGCCGGGGAATTCAAGCTGCGCGACGGGTTGGCCTTCCCGCTAATCACGCTCGATGGCCAGATCGTCATGGTGTCGCTAGGCGGCGAGGCTGTCGAATTGTCGAGCGCCGAGTTCGGGTTGGTGTCGCTGGTCTCGACTTATGCGATTGGCCGCGCAATGCAGCTCCACACCATGGCGGGCAAAACCATCGATCATGTCGAATTAACGCCGCGTGAGCGCGAATGCCTGCAATGGGCTGCTGTTGGCAAGTCCGAATGGGAGATTTCACAAATTCTCGGCATTTCGGAACACACGTCAGAGAAACACCTTCTTAACGCCAAAAGCAAACTCGGTGCCGTCAACCGGGTCCAGGCCGTCGCGGAAGCGATAAGGCGCGGCTATATTAACTAGGTCGGCCGCGCCGGCCTAGAAATTCTTGCTTGCGTGATCGCGTAATTTTTTTGGGAAAGCACGGCCGTATCTTCCTATTGAAACTAGGAGACGGCAAATGCTTTTTTCCCTCACAACCCAGGAATTGATGGAACGGCCCGACCTCTGGGAGGCAGTTCATCGTTTGCGTTACAGAGTTTTCGTCGAAGAGATGGGATGGACCGATCTGCAGCGCCCTGATGGCCTCGAGATCGATCAATTCGACCACGACGAGGCAGTGCACCAGATCGTCATCCGCAATGGCGAGCTCGCCGGTTATCAGCGGATGTTACCGACAACCCGGGCCCATCTTCTAACCGATGTGCTGGCGGACCTTTATGAGGGAACCCCACCGTCGGGCCCGAATGTCTATGAACTGACCCGCTATGCGGTTGCGCCGGGATTCCGCGACGGTCGGCGCGGCGTGTCGACGGTCGGCACCGAGCTGATCGCCGGCTTCGTCGAGTGGGGTCTGAAGCGCAACGTCAACCAGGTGATCATCGAATTCGAGCCGATGTGGGTGCTTCGCGCGCTGCAGCTGCATTTCCTGGCAACGCCGCTCGGTTACCAGCGTACCTATGGCAACCAGCAGGTGGTTGCCACACTGCTCACCTTCAACGAGCACACGCTCGACGTGGTGCGTTCGCGCCGCAACCACTTTGCGCCGGTGCTGGCCAGAGGGTACCCGGACATGCTCGGACAGAGACGCGCCTCGTGAGATTGGAGAGAGGCCATGAACGTTCACTCAAAAGCAGAATTCCGCAATCACACGCTGATCGTCACGGTATCGTCGGGTGACGGCCGCCCGGTGCTGGACAGGCGGGCCTATGAAAGCCTGGCCAGGACATTCCACGAAGCCGCTGTCGACGACGACGTCCGCGTAGTGGTCCTGCGCGGCTTGGCCGGGTGCTTCTGCCTCGGTGCCGATTTCTCCGAATTTCTCGACGCCACCAAACATCGGCGACTGATCGCCGCCGTCACCGATATGTTCCGCACGCTGGCGACGTTTCCGAAACCGGTCCTTGCCTGTGTCGACGGCGACGCCGTCGGCGTCGGTTGCACCATCCTGTTCCACTGCGACATGGTGATCGCCTCGAGCAAGAGCACGTTTCGGGTGCCGTTCGTCGATTTCGGCCTGGTGCCGGACGCGGCGACCAGCATTCTGGCGCCGCAGAAGCTCGGCTATGCCGGGGCGTTCCGCTTCTTCTGCCTGGGCGACACGCTCGCCGCCGAAGATGCCAGGGCACTGGGCCTTGTCGGCGAGATCGTGACGGACGGCAGCGTCGAGGAAGCCACGTTGGCAAGAGCCAGGCAACTCGCCAAGAAGCCTGTCGCGGCGCTGCTACAGACGCGCGACCTGCTTAGGGGCGACACCGGCGCGCTCTGCGACCGCATCGATCAGGAGATCTCGCTTTTCCAGCAGGCGCTGCAGGACGACACCACGCTGAAGCGACTGCAGCGGATTGCCCGGCTGGCGGCATGAGAGCCGCGTATCGATGAGGTGAGCTTATTTTTCGAGGAAAGTCGGCCCTTCGCCGATGATCTTCTTGTCCTCCTTGCCGATGACGTCGAGGTCGCGGCCGTCATAGGGAAGCGAAAGGAGAATGCGCTGCATGACGGCCAGCCGCGCGCGCCGTTTGTCGTTCGCCCGCACAATGATCCAGGGCGCGAACTCCTTGTGCGTGCGCTCGACCATCAGGTCGCGCGCTTTGGTGTATTCGTCCCATTTGGTGATGCCGGCGATGTCGATTGGCGAAAACTTCCAGCTCTTCAGCGGGCTCCAGCGGCGGTCGTGGAATCGCTCGAGCTGCGTTTCCCGGCCGATGTTCAGCCAGAATTTGAAGAAATGTATGCCCTCGTTGCGAATCATCCGCTCGAAATGCGGAACCTCGTCCAGAAATTGCTCGTGCTGCTCGGGCGTGCAGAATCCCATCACCGGTTCAACGCCGGCGCGGTTATACCAGGAGCGGTCGAAGGTGACGAATTCGCCCGACGTCGGGAAGTGGTCGACGTAGCGCTGGAAGTACCATTGTCCAAGCTCGGTGGGCGTTGGCTTGGTCAGCGCCACGTTGCGCGCCGTGCGAGGGTTCAGATACTGGCGCAAAACGAAGATCGTGCCGCCCTTGCCGGCAGCGTCGCGCCCCTCGAACAGCGACATTACCCGCTTGCCCGTCGACTGCAGCCACGCCTGCGCCTTGACCAGCTCGATCTGCAGCTTCTCTAGCCTCTCGTCATACTCCTCGCTCTTCATCTTCTTGTCGTAAGGGTAACCGCCGGCAGTGAGCTTGCGGTCCTCGACCCAGTCGGGAAGCGCGGGGGCCTCGATGTCGAACGCCCTCTCCTTGCCGCCGATCATGATCTTCAGCGGCCCCGATGAGGGTGCGGCGGGGCTTTCCTTGGCGTTTTTCATCGAGGCGAACCTTTCCAGCTTCCGGACTCGTGCTATTGGGAGCCTTACTGCATCGGCCCGAAAATCGGAATCGATTTTCGGAAAGAACGATGCAGCAGATAAAGAGGTAGAGCGTCCTTTGTGCGCCCAATTGGACGCACTGCGCTCTAGCGCCGGTCCAGCAAGAAGTTCTTGAAGTGGCCGCAGACGGAGCGCAAATGGCCGACATCGGCACAGAGCGGAGAGGCAGGGCGCAAACCGTCGCCATGCGGCTGTGGAACAGCCGCTGGCTGCTGGCGGCCGGTCTCGTTGCGGTTCTGATGGTCTATGGTTTTGCCGGCATGTCTGGCTATGTGGTGCTGCTGGCTGGCGCCGTGCTGGTTGCCGCTGCGATGCTGCCGGCCGGCATCGCCCGCCAATCGACCGAAAATGCCGCGGCCATCGAGTCGGGCGTGCAACAACTTTCCGGCGAATATCTCGCGGCGGCGGTTGCCGATCCGCTGATCATTTTCGATCGCTCCGCCGCCATCGTCCACGCCAACGCCGCTGCCTTTGCCGCCTTCGGTGGGATTGCCCCCGGCATGTCGCTGTCGCTGAAATTCCGCGCGCCGGAAATGCAGGCCTTGCTGGATAGCATCTTGGCGGGCAACGTCGCTTCGGACAGCGTCGACTACATAGAAAAGCTGCCGGTCGAACGAGCCTATCGGGTGAGCGCGTCTTCAGTCGGCCATGCCACGGATCTCTACGTGCTGGTGTTCAAGGACCAGAGTGAGGCGCGCCGGATCGACAGAATGCGTGCCGACTTCATTGCCAATGCCAGCCACGAGCTGCGCACGCCTCTCGCCTCGATCGCCGGCTTCATCGAGACGCTGCGCGGGCCGGCCCGCAACGACCCCGCGGCGCGCGAGCAGTTCCTGCAGATCATGCAGAACCAGACCAGCCGCATGGCGCGCCTCATCGACGACCTTCTGTCGCTGTCGCGCCTGGAGATGAAGCCCTATCTCAAGCCGGGAACCGAGGTCGACCTGCGCCAGGCCATCGACAGCGTCATCGATTCGCTTGGGCCGCTCGCAAAGGAAAACGGCGTCGTCATCGAGCGTGATTTCGCGGAAGGGCCGCTCGACGTGCCCGGCGATCGGGACGAGCTTTTCCAGGTCTTCGAAAACCTGCTGGAAAACGCCTGCAAATATGGTCAGTCGGGCGGACGTGTCGTGGTGTCGATCATACGCAGCGACAGCGATCCCGAACCGGGCATCGACGTCACCATCAGGGATTTCGGCCCCGGCATCCCCGAAGAGCACATCCCGCGCATCACCGAGCGCTTCTACCGCGTCGACGTCGAGAACAGCCGAACCCAGAAGGGCACCGGCCTTGGCCTGTCCATCGTCAAGCATATCCTGACCCGCCACAACGCCAGACTCTCCATCAGGTCGGAGGTCGGCAAGGGTGCGGCGTTCACGGTCCATTTGCCGGCTCGCTAACGTAGTACTATCTCTAGCACATAATGGGCCGTTTCTTTTTTCTGTCATCCGGCTAGCGTATCAGCGGGGATTCGAGGGAACGACTCAACCACGAGATCCCGGGAAGGCATTTCGTCCATGCAGTCCGTGCATATCGTCAGCGCCTATGACGAGGAGCTGAAATATCTGTCGAAGCGCATCGCTGCGATGGGCGGGCATGCCGAGCGCATGGTCGAGCAGGCGGTCGCGGCGCTGGTCAATGCGGATCCGGGGCTTGCCCAGAAAGTCATTCGGGACGACCTAGTTCTGGATGAGGGACAGCGCGAGATCGACGACAAGGCGATCATCATCATCGCCAAACGCCAGCCGATGGCGACGGATCTGCGCGAGATCGTCGGCGCGATCCGCATCTCGGCTGACCTCGAACGGGTAGGCGACCTCGGCAAGAACGTCGCCAAGCGGGTGGTTGCCGTCGCAGACGGGCGCCAGCCGAACAGCCTGTTCCGCGGCCTCGAGGCTTTGGCCAATCTGGCACTGACCCAGCTCAAGGAAGTACTCGACGTCTATGCGTCGCGGTCGGTGGAGAAAATCGGTTTCGTGCGCGACCGCGACGACCAGATCGACGCCATGTACACCTCTCTGTTTCGCGAATTGCTGACCTACATGATGGAAGACCCACGCAACATCACGCCCTGCACACATCTCCTGTTTTGCGCCAAGAACATCGAGCGCATCGGCGACCACGCCACCAACATCGCCGAGACGATCTACTATATCGTCACCGGCGACCAGATGCCGGCCGATCGTCCGAAGGGCGATAAGACGGACAAGATTATTCTTCCCGCAACCCAACCAGCGAAGTGAGTTCTCTCAGCACTGATGCGAATTTCGGATTCGCCACCCGACAGAAAATTGCGCTAAGCTTTCGACGCGCCGACTTCTCAGTTCCGCGATGAAGGCCCCGCCTTCAGGAGGCTGCGATGGAATATGTCCGCGAGTTTGCTCCTGCGCCGCCGATGTCGGGTATAATCGCTTGCGGCGTCTATACGGCTGGGCGGCGCATCGCCGACATTCCGATCGAGGAAGCCGGCGAATGGGCCGGGAAGCCGGGCCACGTGGTCTGGATCGGACTGCTGGAGCCCGACCGCAATTTGTTGCTGCGCGTCCAGGCGCAATTCCATCTGCATGAGCTGGCGATCGAGGACGCCGAGCATCCGCACCAGCGACCGAAGATCGAGCAATATGGTGATGCCCTGTTCATCGTTGCCCGCACGGCGCAGCTGATCGACAGCCGCGTCACCTTCGGCGAGACGCATCTGTTCGTCGGCGCGGGCTACATCGTCAGCGTCAGGCATGGCCCGTCGACCTCCTACGCCGCCGTTCGCCAGCATTGGGAAAGCTGCCCGCATTCCCTTGCCAAGGGCGAGGATTTCGTCCTCTACGCCATTCTCGATTTCATCGTCGACAACTATATGCCGGTGCTTGAGCAGATCGAAAACGAGGTCGAGGCGATCGAGGACAAGGTTCTGCTGAAACCGATGACCGGCTCCGATATCGAGCGGCTTTACATGCTGCGCCGCGATCTCTTGCGCCTGCGTAATGCGGCCCTGCCGCTGGTGGAGGTCTGCCGGCGGCTCACCAGCGCCGATCTGCCGCAAATCCACACAGCCATGCACCCGCTGTTTCGCGACGTCACCGACCACATCCGCACTGTCCAGGAAAAGATCGACAGCCTGCGTGAGGTTCTCGCCTTCGCCTTCGAGGCGAGCCTTCTGGTCGGTCAAAGCCAGGAGACGGCGATCTCCAAGAAGCTTGCCTCATGGGCCGCAATCTTGGCCGTGCCGACGGCATTCGCCGGCATTTACGGCATGAATTTCAGCGACATGCCGGAACTGAGGATGGAATATGGCTACCCGGCCGTCCTGGCGGCAATTGCCCTGATCTGCACGTTTCTTTACTGGCGGTTTCGCAAGAATGGGTGGCTATGAAGTGGGTGAATGATCAATAGTGAATAGGGCTAGGCAAGAGCCTTGCTTTCTTACTCCAAGCTCAGCCCGCCACCATTCACCATTCACCTGCTCCGCCGCCGCTCCGATGCCGGCTGGAACGCCACGCGGGCGTGGTACTTGCAGTAGGGGCCGGTTTCGGCGGCGTCGTTGCCGCAGAAATGGAAGTCTTCCGAAAGCGGATCGCCGTTCGGCCATTTGCAAGTGCGCTCGTTGAGTTCGACAAGTTGCAGATGCCGCGAGATCGGCACGACGACGTTCTCGACCGGGCGGATATAGTGGCGCGCCACCGGTTCGGCATCGAACTGCGCCTTGAGCGCGGTCGCACCGATCGACATCGAGGTGGTGGCATGGCGCGTGGCGCTTGCTGCCCGGGACACCGATTTCTGGATCGTCGATCCCTGCACCGTCTTCTTCTGGCGTGCCGGTGAGGCGGTCGTGCGTCCGCGACCGGACAGTTTCAGCCGGTGCACTTTGCCGATGACCGCATTGCGGCTGACCCCGCCAAGCTGTGCGGCGATCTGGCTGGCGCTGAGGCCCTCCGACCACAATTTTCTGAGAAGTTCGACTCGCTCGTCAGTCCAGTTCATGAGACCGCGCTCCTGCTGAAACGTGCGGCAATCGGAATCCATTCCCGACCCGGCTTCTGCCGGGCAGACACCACATATATCGGGTGATTAGGTCCGCCGCACGAAATCTAGTTATTTCTCTACTACAATTACCTTATGCGCTGACTCGGTGACAAGAGTCCCAAGGCCAACACGAATCGGTTTTTTCGGTTTTCCCCAACTTGCCCGGTCGCTTATGAGCCGGCGTTATGCTGGGGACTTGCCGCGCGACCTTTTCGTTGACTTCACGGCCGAAAAACAGGATAAGCCACAAGGGCCGCCGCTTTGGCGGCTTTTTGATTTTTCCGGTTCCGGAGACGCATATAATGAGCGGTTCGGCGCTTTTCGAGACCTTTGTTCGCGCACCCCTGGCTTTCGACCACGGTGAAGGCACCTGGCTGGTCACCGACAAGGGCGAGCGATATCTCGATTTCGCCGGCGGCATCGCCGTGAATTCGTTGGGCTACAGCCATCCGCATCTGGTCGCGGCCCTCACCGAGCAGGCCGCCAAGCTCTGGCACGTCTCTAATCTGTACGAGATTCCGGGACAGAGCCGGCTCGGCGAGCGGCTGGCCGACGCAAGCTTTGCCGACAAGGTGTTCTTCACCAATTCCGGCGCAGAGGCGCTCGAATGCGCCATCAAGACGGCGCGGCGCTACCACTTCGTCAAGGGCCATCCCGAGCGCTACCGCACAATCACCTTCGAAGGCGCCTTCCACGGCCGCACCCTGGCGACCATCGCCGCCGGCGGCCAGTACAAGTATCTGGAAGGTTTCGGCCCCAAGGTCGACGGCTTCGACCAGGTCGGTTTCGACGATGTGGATGCCACCGAGAAGGCGATCACGCCTGAAACCGCGGCGATCCTGATCGAGCCGGTGCAAGGCGAGGGCGGCATCAGGCAAGTGCCGACGCAATCGCTGAAGCGGCTCAGGCAGCTCTGCGATCAGCACGGACTGCTCCTGATTTTCGACGAGGTCCAATGCGGCGTCGGCCGCACCGGAAAGCTGTTCGCGCATGAGTGGGCGGGTGTCACCCCCGACCTCATGGCGGTGGCCAAAGGCATCGGCGGCGGCTTCCCGATGGGTGCCTGCCTCGCCACCGACGAGGCAGCGGTCGGCATGACCGCCGGCGTGCACGGCACCACCTTCGGCGGCAATCCGCTGGCAATGGCGGTCGGCAACGCCGTGCTCGACGTGGTACTGGAAGACGGCTTTCTCGAAGACGTCCAGCGCAAGGCACTGCTGTTGAAGCAGGGGCTCGCCGGTGTCGCCGACGAATTTCCGGATGTTATCGAAAGCATCAGGGGCACCGGCCTGATGCTCGGGCTTAAATGCGCGATGCCCAACACCAAGGTCACGGTGGCACTGCGTGACCAGCATCTCTTGACGGTTCCGGCCGGCGACAACGTTATCCGCCTGCTGCCGCCTCTCACCGTCACCGACGCCGAGATCCACGAAGCGCTCGAGCGCATTCGTGCCGGCGCCAAGAGCCTGGCAGATGCCATCGTCGCTGCCGCTGCGAAGTAATCCTGGAATTCCTGATGTCCCTTCGCCATTTCACCGATCTTTCCGCCGTTTCCGAAGGCGATCTGCGCTTCATGCTCGACGACGCAGCGGTGCGAAAGGCAAGGCTCAAGGCCGGCGAACGCAGCAAGCCGCTCGAAGGCAAGGTGCTGGCGATGATCTTCGACAAGCCGTCGACGCGCACGCGCGTGTCGTTCGACGTCGGTATGCGGCAATTGGGTGGCGAGACGATCATGCTGACCGGCACCGAGATGCAGCTTGGCCGCTCGGAGACCATTGCCGACACGGCCAAGGTGCTGTCGCGCTACGTCGATGCCATCATGATCCGCACCACCTCGCATGACCGGCTGCTGGAACTAATGGAAAACGCTACGGTCCCCGTCATTAACGGGCTGACCGACGAGACCCATCCCTGCCAGCTGATGGCCGACATCATGACCTTCGAAGAGCACCGCGGTCCGGTGGCCGGTAAAACGATCGCTTGGACCGGCGACGGCAACAACGTGCTGCATTCGCTGCTGGAGGCATCCGCGCGGTTCCATTTCAAGCTGAATGTCGCCGTGCCCGAGGGCAGCGAACCGGCCCAGAAGCATGTCGACTGGTCGAAAGCCAATGGCGGCAAGCTGAAATTCACCCGTTCGCCCGAGGAGGCCGTTCACGAGGCCGACTGCATCGTCACCGACTGCTGGGTGTCGATGGGCCAGGAGCACCGTGCCCGCGGCCACAATGTCTTCCTGCCCTATCAGGTCAATGCGGCACTGATGGCGAAAGCCAAGCCGGATGCGCTGTTCATGCACTGTCTGCCGGCGCATCGCGGTGAGGAGGTTACCGACGAGGTCATCGACGGACCGCATTCGGTGGTGTTCGATGAGGCCGAGAACCGGCTCCATGCCCAGAAGGCAGTCCTGGCCTGGTGCCTGGGCGTTTGATACGAGCCGCGGTGATCCGCGCCGGCCTGATCTGCGCCGCCTTGATCTGGGCCGCCTTGATCCGGGAGTTGGTGGTGCCTATCTCAGGCGCATCACGCAAATCGAGCGCGTCTCGTCGCATGCGCCCCGGAGGGCGGCATCGCCGCGCCCCGGAGCTTTGTCATGTTGGAAACTCATCAATTGGCTGAACATAAACCCAAGCTCGGCGAATTCGGCTACGCCGGCGACGACCATGTCGTGCCGTTCGAGGTCGGCCCGCTCGACGTGCGCGGTCGCACCGTCCAGCTCGGGCCGATGCTCGATGCTATTCTCAGCCGCCACGACTATCCCGAGCCGGTCGCCCGGCTCCTGGCTGAAGCCTGTGTGTTGACAGTATTGCTCGGAACTTCGCTGAAGTTCGAGGGCAAGTTCATTCTGCAGACCCGCACCGACGGGCCGGTCGACATGCTGGTCGCGGATTTCTCCACGCCGCACGCGCTGCGCGCTTATGCCCGCTTCGATGCCGACCGGCTGCAGGCTTTGACTTCTGCCGGCGAGACGTCACCGCAGACGCTGCTCGGCAGCGGCGTCCTGGCGCTGACCATCGACCAGGGCGCTCACACACAACGCTACCAGGGCATCGTCCAACTCGACGGCGTCACACTGGAAGATGCCGCACGCACTTATTTCCGCCAGTCGGAGCAGATTCCGACCGACCTCCGGCTTTCGGTTGCCAAGCTTCTGACGCCCGGCGTCGGCGGTGCCCGCGAACAATGGCGGGCCGGTGGCCTGCTGGCACAATTCCTGCCGCAGTCGGCGGAGCGCATGCGCGTACCCGACCTTCCAGGTGGCGACGGCGATCCGCGTGAGGAAATCCACGACCCGACCGACAATTCCTGGCAGGAGCTGCTGGCGCTGCTTGGTACTGTTGAACCGACCGAGCTGATCGATCCGACGATCGGCGCCGAACGGCTGCTTTACCGGCTTTTCCACGAGCATGGCGTCCGCGTGTTCGGCGGGGTGCCGGTCGCCGACCAGTGCTCATGCTCGAGGGAGAAGATCCACGGCATCCTTGAAGGCTTTTCCGCCGAGGAGATCAGGGACAGCACCGAGGATGGCAGCATTCACGTCGCCTGCGAATTCTGCTCGAAGCAATATGACTTCGACCCGGCGGAGTTTGCAGCGGCCGGATGACGGCCGTCAATTGACGGTGCGCCGCATTCCCGGCAAGTCGAGCGAGAAGGCGGGGATGGCGACGTCGAACGTCTCGCCCCGCCTGTTGCGCATGGTGTAGTGCCCGACCATGATGCCGGATGGCGTCGAGAGCGGGCATCCAGACGTATACTGATAGCTGTCGCCGGGGTTGAGTCCGGGTTGCTCGCCGACGACCCCGGGGCCGCGCACTTCCTCGACCTTGCCGGTGCCGTCGGTAATGTGCCAGTAGCGCGACAGAAGCTGCACGAACTCATCCGACTGATTGTCGATGGTCACCTGATATCCCCAGACATAGCGGTTTTGCGGCGGGTCGGAGTGATCCTCCAGATAGAACGGCCTGACCTGCACTTCGATGTTGCGGGTGACGGCGCTGTACATAAACTGCTCCAAAGCAATGTAGATGGAACTTTCGACGCTCAGCGCAGTTTGATCAACGATGCGCGTCATCTCCTTGCCCGACTCGAGCGCAGGTGCCGAAAAACAATGTCATTTAAGTGACACATGACAATGATGGTGTGCAGGCTTGTGCCGGGCGACTCAGCGTTCTGTCGAATTGTTGAAAACGGCCGTCATGCGGCCGGCACTTCTGGAGTGACCAGATCTCGATGGAACCGACATTCGCAGCCGCTCTCCTTTCCATAGCCCTCCTTCTTTCAAATCTCGCCAGCATCCTGTTAGCTTCGCTGAAGCTGAAGCGACCAGCCAGGATCGCACCGCCCGCCAACGCGCCGCCGGTATCGATCGTCATCCCGGCACGCGGCGTCGAGCCGTTTGCCGAAGAGACGCTGGAGCGCGCCTTCTCACTCGACTGGCCGCGCTACGAACTCATCTTCTGCGTTGCCCATGCCGACGACCCGGTGGTCAAGCCGATCACCGCCGCAATGGCGCGCTTTCCAGCTATTCGCGCCCGCCTTCTAGTCGGTGACGACCGCATCAGCGGCAATCCAAAACTCAACAATTGCGTGAAGGGTTGGGAAGCGGCGCATTATCGCTGGGTCATCCTTGCCGATTCCAATGTGCTTATGCCGAGCCACTACGTCCAGCAGCTGATGGCGGCATGGCGGCATGGCACTGGCCTCGTCTGCTCGACGCCGATCGGCTCACGGCCGGACAGTTTCTGGGGGGAGGTCGAATGCGCCTTTCTCAACACGCTGCAGGCACGCTGGCAGTACGCTGGAGAGGCGCTCGGCCTCGGCTTCGCGCAGGGCAAGAGCATGTTGTGGAACAAGCCGATGCTCGACGCCAATGGCGGCATCCGCGCGCTTGCCGCCGAGATCGCCGAGGACGCCGCCGCGACCAAGCTGGTCAACGGGCTCGGACTGCGGGTCAATCTTGTCGCCTCGCCCTTCGAACAGCCGCTCGGCCGGCGCACGCTTGGCGAGATCTGGTCGCGGCAGGCGCGCTGGGCGCGGCTGCGCCGCGTCACCTTCGCGCTGTTCTTCGCCCCCGAGATCCTGATCGGCGCGGCGCCGCCGCTGGTGCTTGCGCTGATCGCGGCGGCGGACGCCGGCGGCAGCCTGCCGGCAACCGCCATCGCCGTGCTGGTCGCGGCCTACCTGCCGGAATGCGCCTTGGCCTCGGCCAAGGGATGGCAGCTGTCGCCGCGCACGATCCCGGCGATGATGGCGCGAGACCTGATGCTTCCCGCCATTTGGGCGCGCGGATGGCTGAGCGGCGCCGTCGACTGGCGCGGCAACGTGATGACTATCCAGACAAAGACCGTCGCGGAGCTGGAAGAGACCCCGTCCGGCGCCTGATCGGCGCGTCCCCGCTCGCCTCTGTTCGGCCAGCCCTTATCCGGCAACTCTCAGTGCCTGCTCGATGTCTTCGAGCAGGTCGTCGGCGTCCTCAAGGCCAACTGACAGCCTGAGTGTTCCCGGTCCGATGCCGAGCTCGGCGCGGGCCTCATCGGTCAAGTTCTTGTGCGTCGTCGTCGCCGGATGGGTGATCAGGCTCTTGGCGTCGCCGAGATTGTTGGAAATGAGCACGACGTCGAGTGCGTTCTGGAAGGCAAAGGCCGCCTGCTTGCCGCCCTTCACATCGAGGCAGATCAGCGTCGAGCCACCCGACATCTGCTTCTTGACCACGGCCGCTTGCGGGTGGTCGGCACGGCCAGGATAGATGACACGGGCGATTTGCGGGCGCTCGGCCAGGAAATCCGCGATGCGGCCGGCACTTTCCGTCTGCTGGCGTACGCGTAGCGGCAGCGTCTCCAGGCCTTTCAGCAGCGTCCAGGCATTGAAGGGCGAGAGGCTTGGGCCGGTGTGGCGGAAATAGTCATGCAGGTTCTCGTCGATCCATTTCTTGTCCGACAGAACGATGCCGCCAAGACAGCGCCCCTGGCCGTCAATATGCTTCGTGGCCGAATAGACGACGATGTGGGCGCCGAGCTGCAGGGGTTTCTGCTGCAAGGGCGTGGCGAACACATTATCGACGATCAGCCTGGCGCCGATCGAATTGGCAAGTGCCGCGACGGCGGCAATGTCGATCACTTCCAGCGTAGGATTGGTCGGGCTTTCCAGGAAGAACAGTTTGGTGTTCGGCTTGACCGCCTTTTCCCAATTGGCGATGTCGGTGCCGTCGACCAGCGTTGCCTCAATGCCGTATTTCGGCGCCAGCGTCTCGACCACCCAGCGGCAGGAGCCGAACAGCGCGCGCGCCGCCACGATATGGTCGCCCGCCTTGGCGCTGCACAGCAGTGCTGCCGTCACCGCCGCCATGCCGGATGCCGTGGCGCGCGCGTCTTCGGCTCCTTCCAGCGCGCACATGCGTTTTTCAAACATGTCGACCGTCGGATTGGCATAGCGCGAATAGATGAAGCCCGGCTCCTCGCCCTTGAAGCGGGCCTCCGCCGCTTGCGCCGTCTCGTAGACATAGCCTTGGGTGAGATACATCGCCTCGGAGGTCTCGCCGAAGCCGGAACGCAGCGTTCCGGCATGCACGAGTGCGGTCTGAGGCTTCCAGTCGCGCTTCTTGGTCATCATTCCATCCAAACACCAAAATTGGTCCAAACAACAAAAAACCGGTCGCGAAAGTCGCAACCGGTCCATATGGCCTTGCGGCCCGACGGTCCTTTAGCGACTTGTTTAACGTGGCTGCAAGCCGACCGGCCAAATCACCACGGGATAACGAGCTTTAGACCCGCGCCACGCTTGCGTCAATTGCCGGCATGATTAAGAGGGTTGTACCAAGCAGGTGCCAAACGCGTCCACGGTCGGACCTGCGACAGAACAAGACCTCGCCCGGCGTTCGAACGGAGCCAGACTTGCGGCAGACAGGCATTCTTCCCGATCAGGATATTTCCGCGCTGTTCCAGACGGGCGCGCTGAAATCGCCGCGCACGCTCGATGCCGATCAGATCCAGCCGGCCAGCCTTGACCTCAGGCTCGGCGACAAGGCCTGGCGGGTGCGTGCTTCCTTCTTGCCCGGCCCGGACCACAGGGTTGCCGACAAGCTCGACCGGCTGAAGCTGCACGAGATCAACCTCGCCGAAGGTGCCGTGCTGGAAACCGGCTGCGTCTACATCGTGCCGCTGCTCGAAAGCCTGGCGCTGCCCGCCCATATTTCCGCCTCCGCCAACCCGAAAAGCTCGACCGGACGGCTCGATATCTTCACTCGGGTAATGACCGACCGCGGCCACGAGTTCGACAAGATCGCCGCCGGCTATGAAGGCCCGCTCTACCTGGAGGTCAGCCCGCGCACTTTCCCGATCGTCGTGCGGACCGGCTCGCGGCTGTCGCAGATCAGGTTCCGCACCGGCAATGCGCTCTTGTCGGAAAACGAGCTGCACGAGTTGCACCGCGCCGAAATGTTGGTCGCCACCGAACCACCCAACATCTCAGGCGGGGGCATCGCGCTATCGATCGATCTCGACGGAGACAAGGACGGGCTGGTCGGCTATCGCGGCAAGCACCACACCGGCCTGGTCGACGTCGACAAGCGCGCCGCGCAGGATGTCGTCGATTTCTGGGAGCCGCTCTACAAGAGCGGTGCCGGCGAGCTGGTGCTCGATCCGGACGAATTCTATATTCTGGTGTCGCGCGAGGCGGTGCATGTGCCGCCGCTCTACGCGGCCGAGATGACGCCCTTCGATCCGCTGGTCGGCGAGTTCCGCGTCCATTATGCCGGTTTCTTCGACCCGGGTTTCGGCCATTCGGCGTCGGGCGGCACCGGCAGCCGGGCGGTGCTCGAGGTACGCAGCCACGAAGTGCCGTTCATCCTCGACCACGGCCAGATCGTCGGACGGTTGGTCTATGAGCACATGCTGAAACGGCCGCGGGCGCTCTACGGCACTGATCTCGGCTCGAATTATCAGGCACAGGGCCTGAAACTGTCCAAGCATTTCCGCGCCGCGCGCTGACCTTCCTCTCACTTGCGGGCTACGCCCTGCTCAAAGTGCCTTCACCGCCACCTTCACCGGCTGCTCGATTTCAAGCGGGTTGCGCAGTGGCAGGCCGAAATCCTGCGCCTCGATTTCGAATACGTCACCGGCCTCGGTCCTGATGCCGTCGGCAAAGGACAGCGTCGCCGTGCCGAACATGTGCACATGCACGTCGCCCGGCTGGCGGAAGGCCGAGTATTTGAAGTGGTGATGCTCGAGATTGCCAATGGTGTGCGACATGTTCGCCTCGCCCGACAGGAACGGCTTTTCCCAAAGCAGCTTGCCGTCGCGCAGGATGCGTGAAGCGCCGCGGATATCGGACGGCAGATCGCCGATCAGGATCTCCGGCCCGAACGAAGCGTTGCGCAGCTTGGAATGGGCAAGGAAGAGATAGTTCACACGCTCGGTGACATGGTCGGAAAACTCGTTAGACAGCGTGAAGCCGACGCGGAACGGGGCGCCGTCGTCGCCGATCACATAGATACCGGCGATTTCCGGCTCCTCGCCGGCATCCTGGGCGAAGGCCGGCGACATAAGCGCCGCCCCGGGCGCCACCGCCATGGTGCCGTTGCCCTTGTAGAACCACTCCGGCTGCACGCCGATCTGGCCCTTCGCCGGCTTGCCGCCCTCAAGCCCCATGCGGAACATCTTCATTGAATCGGTCAGCTGTTCCTCGCCGTCCGTGCTGAGCTTCTTGTGCATGGAATCGCGGGTCGCGGCGGAGCCGAGATGCGTCAGCCCGGTGCCGGTGAGATGGAGATGCGCCGGATCGGGATGGTTGATCGGCGACAGCAGCCGGCCCTTCTTGTAGGCAGCGTCGAGGTCGACGGTTTCGCCGAAGCCCTTGCGCTCGATCAGGGCGACAAGCCCGCTGCCGGTACGCGCGGCTTCCATCGCCAGCGAATAGACGCTGCGGGCGCCGTTGATGACGCGGGTCTTGCCGCCGTTGCGGGCAACGACGCGGATCGTCTCGGCGTCGTCGAGGATTTGTGAGATCAGCATGGTAACCCTCTCTGAATTGTGGGCTGGCCTGCCCTTTCTCGGCAAACCCTGCCCTGCGCGGCCCGGACCCTGTCCGCGCCTCGGTTGAAATTCTTCGTCCGGATTGCGCTCGCGGATCAGGTCCCTCGGGGGACTTCTTTGCGCCCGGCAGCGTCGCGATGTGACCCGTATGCCTCCTGGTTGCCTCTCAAGCCTTGTTCTTGTTGTAGACGTCGAAGACGACGGCGCCGAGCAGCACCAGGCCTTTGACCACCTGCTGCCAATCGACATTGACGCCCATGATCGACATGCCGTTGTTCATGACGCCCATGATGAAGCCGCCGACCACCGCGCCGATCACCTGGCCGACGCCGCCCATCGCCGAAGCGCCACCGATGAACACCGCGGCGATGACGTCGAGCTCGCTGCCGAGGCCGGCCGCCGGCACAGCCTGCCCCAGGCGCGCTGCGATAATCAGGCCGCCGAGTGCCGACAGCACGCCCATATTGATGAACACCATCAACGTCAGCCGTTCGGTCTTGATGCCCGATAGCTGGGCTGCCTTGGCATTGCCGCCCATCGCATAGATGCGACGGCCGATCGTCATGCGTTTGGTAACGAAGACGAACAACGCGATCAGCACGCCCATCACCATGAGAACGATGGGGAGGCCCCTATAGGTGGCGAATTGGTAGACGAGAAACAGCGCCAGCGCGCTGATCACCAGGGTCTTGACGACGAACAGCGAGAAGGGCTCGGCTTCGTAGCCATGCTTCTCGCGGGTGCGCCGTGCCCTGAGCCCGAAATAGGCATAGGCGAGCACGGCGACGAGGCCGATCACGATCGTCGTCAGGTGCAGCGTCAGGCCGCTGCCGACAATGGTTTTGCCGGCGGCGTTCACGGTTGGCGGTATCAGCGTCAATGGGCCGATC
This sequence comes from Mesorhizobium sp. M0437, assembly GCF_040321335.1. Taxonomy (NCBI): domain Bacteria; kingdom Pseudomonadati; phylum Pseudomonadota; class Alphaproteobacteria; order Hyphomicrobiales; family Phyllobacteriaceae; genus Mesorhizobium; species Mesorhizobium sp. M0437. The sequence continues at coordinate 16,257 of NZ_JAMYRK010000011.1, read as the reverse complement.
AGGTCCGGAATGAAGCCGGAACTGAGCGCCTTGAAGCCGACGGGAAGCGGCCCTACGGAAGACCCGCCACCCAGCAGCGCCTGGCAGATGCCGCGGAAGATCAGCATGCCCGCCAGCGTGACGATAAAGCTCGGTATTCGGTGATAGGCAATCCAGTAGCCTTGTGCCGCGCCGATCGCACCACCGACGATCAGGCAGATGATCGACACCACCAGCGGATTGCTCAATGGGCCAAGCGGCCAGATGACCATCATCATCGCCGCCAGCGCGCCGATGAAGCCGGCGACGGAGCCGACGCTGAGATCGATGTGGCCCGAAACGATCACCAGAAGCATGCCCAGCGCCATCACGATGATGAAGCTGTTCTGCTGCACGAGATTGCTGAGGTTCACCGGCTTGAACAGCGTTCCGGACGTGGTGAACTGGAAGAACACCATGATTGCGATCAACGCCAGCACCAACCCGTATTCGCGCAGGTTGGTGACCAGCGCCGAGACGGCAATGCGAGGTCCCTGTTGTAGATCCTGGGCAACGCCGGTCTGCGGCCCGGGAGCGCTTTCGGTGCTCATGATGCTTTTCCTTCTCCGCGGACGATGGCGCGCATTATCTTTTCCTGGCTGGCGTCGCTTGCCGCCATTTCGCCGACGATGCGTCCTTCGTTCATGACGTAGATGCGGTCGGTGATGCCGAGCAGTTCGGGCATTTCCGACGAGATGACGATGATTGCCTTACCCTCGGAGGCGAGACGCGCGATGATCGTATAGATTTCATACTTGGCGCCGACGTCGATACCGCGTGTCGGCTCGTCGAGGATCAGCACTTCCGGATTGGCGAACAGCCATTTCGACAGCACCACCTTCTGCTGATTGCCGCCAGAAAGGTTGCCGGTCATCTGGTAGACGCTCGAGGCGCGGATATTGGTCCTGCCGCGATAATCGTTGGCGACCGAAAGCTCGCGCAAATCGTCGATCACGCCGTGGCGCGACACGCCGGGCAGGTTGGCCAGCGTGATGTTGTGCTTGATGTGGTCGATCAGGTTGAGCCCGTAGGTCTTGCGGTCCTCGGTAACGTAGGCGATGCCGTGTTCCACCGCCTTGCTCACCGAAGAGACGTCGATCGGCTTGCCGTTGAGGAACACCTCGCCGGTGATGCGACGGCCATAGGACCGGCCGAACAGGCTCATGGCAAACTCGGTCCGGCCGGCGCCCATCAGCCCGGCAATGCCGACCACTTCGCCCTTGCGGGCGTTGAGGTTGATACCCTTGATGACCTGCCGCTCGGCATGGATGGGGTGGTAGACCGACCAGTTTTTCACTTCGAGAACGGTCTCGCCGATCTTCGGCTCGCGCGGCGGATAGCGGTCGTCGAGCGAACGGCCGACCATCGAGGTAATGATGCGGTCCTCCGAGATGTCCTTCTTGGCCAGCGTCTCGATGGTCCGCCCGTCACGGATGATGGTGACCTTGTCGGCGACCCGGTTCACCTCGTTGAGCTTGTGCGAGATCAGGATCGAAGTGATGCCTTGCCGCTTGAATTCGAGCAGCAGATCGAGCAGCGCCTGGCTGTCCTTTTCGGACAGGCTCGCGGTTGGCTCGTCGAGAATGAGCAACTTCACTTCCTTGCTGAGCGCCTTGGCGATCTCGACCAGCTGCTGCTTGCCGACGCCGATATTGGTGATCAGCGTGTTGGGGTCTTCCTTGAGGCCGACCTTCTTGAGCAGGGCACTGGTGCGCGCCTCATTGGCATTCCAGTCGATGACGCCGTATCTGGCGTGCTCGTTGCCGAGAAAGATGTTTTCGGCGATCGACAGCATCGGCACCAGCGCAAGCTCCTGGTGGATGATGACGATGCCCTTGCGCTCGCTGTCATGGATGCCTTTGAAATGGCACTCATCGCCGCGATAGATGATCTGGCCATCATAGGTGCCGGACGGATACACACCCGACAGCACCTTCATCAGCGTCGACTTGCCGGCGCCGTTCTCGCCGACCACGGCATGGATCTCGCCTTCCTCGACCATGAGCTTGACGTTCGACAGCGCCTTGACGCCGGGAAACGTCTTGGTGATGTCGCGCATCTCCAAAATCGTCGATGACATTGAGAATACCACTCCTGCGAGGTCCGCAAACAATACCGGGCTGGCTCGCCAACGAAAAGGGGCCCTGCCTGCGCAGGACCCCAGGCTTTGTAACCGCGATTACTTCAGCTCTTCGGCCTTGATGTAGCCGGAGTCGACCACCAGGGCCTGATAGTTCGACTTGTCGACGTCGTGCGGTGTCAACAGGATCGAGGGAACGACCTTGACGTCGTTGTTGTAGGTCGTGGTGTCGAGGCCTTCCGGCTTGCCGCCCGAGAGCACCTTGTCGACGAGTTCGACCGTCGCCTTGGCGAGTTCGCGGGTGTCCTTGAACACCGTCGAATACTGTTCGCCGGCGATGATCGCCTTGACCGAAGCGGTCTCGGCGTCCTGTCCGGTGACGATCGGCCATGGCTGATCGGCGGTGCCGTAGCCTACGGCGCGCAGCGAAGCGATGATGCCGCGCGACAGGCCGTCATAGGGCGAGAGCACGCCATCGACGCGGCTGCCGTCCGAGTAGTTGGCGGAGAGCAGATTGTCCATGCGGGCCTGGGCGGTTGCCGCCAGCCAGCGCAGCGTGCCGACCTTGTCCATGCCCATCTGGCCGGACTTCACGACGAGGGTCTTGTCGTCGATCAGCGGCTGAAGAACCGACATGGCGCCGTTATAGAAGAAGAACGCATTGTTGTCGTCCGGCGAACCGCCGAACAGCTCGATGTTGAACGGGCCCTTCTTCTCGGGATAACCGAGACCCTTGAGCAGCGATTTGGCCTGGATGACGCCGACGCCGAAATTGTCGAAGGTGGTGTAGTAGTCGACATTTGGCGTCTTCTTGATCAGGCGGTCGTAAGCGACGACGACAACGCCGGCGTCATTCGCCTTCTGCAGCGCATCGCCCATCGTGGTGCCGTCGATCGAAGCGATGATCAGCGCCTTCGGGCCCTTGGTGATTTCGTTTTCCAGCTGGCTGAGCTGGTTCGGAATGTCGTCCTGCGCGTACTGCAGGTCGACAGTGTAGCCCAGAGCCTCGAGCTGGGACTTGACGGCGTCGCCGTCGTTGATCCAGCGCTGCGAGGTCTTGGTGGGCATCAGCACGCCGATCAGGCCTTCGCCCGCCTGCGCCGGCAGCGTCATGGCCGCGATGCCTAGGGCCGCGACGGCGGCCAGTGTCTTGATAATCTTCACATTAACTCTCCCTGGTTGATGGACGCGTACCCTTGGGTTTCGTGGGCCGCGCAATCGTGCAGGAGCGCCAAACGCGCCGCTGCCGTCAATCGATCTCCGGTATCCTCCCAATCGGCCCCGAGACTCTGGTTTCAATCGATACGAGTTTTCCCTCGTCACCGACCGTCAAGCCTCAGGACGCGCGAAGGGTGTGTCGCTTTGCCATAACTGTCAAATGCGATCTTTGATGGTTGCTATATCGAGACTGATATGGCTTAGGCTAGTGACGACGCTGCCGGATCCAGCCAGGGCGCCGGGCGTAAGAGTAGAGAAGAATCATGGCGGCGCTGCGAAATCCTGACGGAATATCAGCCAGTTACGATGAAATTCCGGGTGATGGCGGAACCTTGCTGCGCAGCGGCTTGAGCCTGCGTCACATGCGCATGATCGCGGCCCTCGACGAGCACGGCCGGGTGAGTGCCGCGGCCCAGGTGATGAACATCTCGCAGCCGGCGGCCTCGCGCATGATCGCCGAGATGGAGGCGGTGCTCGACGTCAAGCTCTGCGAAAGGCTGCCGCGCGGCATCACGCTGACACCCTATGGCAAGGCGTTGGCACGGCGCGCGCGATCGATCCTGCTCGAGATGCGCGAGGTCGACCGCGAGATTTTCGAGCTCAAGGCGGGCAAGGGCGGCTCAGTATTCCTGGGCGCGGTGACAGCACCGGCGATCGAGCTGGCGGTGCCGGCGATCCGCGAGATCCGGCGCCTTTATCCGCGCATCGAAATCACCATGCAGGTCGAGACCTCGAACGTCCTGGCGCGCGAGCTGATCGCCTCGCGCCACGATTTCATCATCGCCCGCATCCCCGACGACCTCAATCCGCGGCTGTTCGAAGCGCGCGTCATCGGCGTCGAGAAAGCCTGCCTGATCGTGCGCCGCGGCCACCCGCTGACCAAGGGCAAGGCGGTGCGGCTGGAAGACACCGCCGCCTATGACTGGGTTTTCCAGTCGGGCGGCTCGCCGCTGCGCCAGGCGATGGAAAGCAACTTTTTGAACCGCAACATCGCGCTGCCGGACCGCATCCTCAACACCAGCTCGCTGCTATTGACTCTGGTCATGGTCGCGCAATCCGACGCCATTGCGCCGGTTTCGATCCAGGTCGCGAAGTTCATCCAGAACCCCGAAGGCCTGGCCGGCGCCATCGATGTTGTCCAGACTGAATTCGACATCGAGGTCAGGCCCTACAGCCTGATCACGGTGAAGAACCGCGCGCTGTCACCGGCAGCCAAGATGCTGCACGACTTTATTCTGCGGGAGGTGGGATAAGGGCTGGAGCGGCAAGCGGAGCGCATCCCGTGGCCGGCCAGACGACCAGACAGGCCCGCCAGCAGCGGCGCCGATGCACGTCGGCCACTATTGCCTGATGCTCAAAAAAAGCCCGCCAGCAGAAGCCAGCGGGCCAAGGGTAGACTTTCCGGTTGGGGTCATTCGAGGCCCCGCCGACCCTCAATGTGAGATATTCCACGAACTGGCACATCGGCCAAACAGATGAAAGACGGCCAGCCGGGCTGTAAAACTGCCTATAAATCCGCTGGTTTTCAGCTTGGCCAGAACAAGTGCAATGCACCGGGGGCAAAAGCTGGAGCGGGTAGCGGGAATCGAACCCGCGCGTTCAGCTTGGGAAGCTGACAAGCTACCATTACATCATACCCGCGCTGGTTCCTCCGATATCATGGCCCGGCGCCGATGCGCAATCCGGTTTGAGGGCTCGGCTTGATGCAGGGCTATCAACTGCGTATTTCTAGGCATGTGCCCGAATCGCGGCACCCGACTGTGGAGACAGGCTTGTCCGCACTGAACCGCTTTCTCGGCGATACGCCGCTCCGGGTGATCCTGAAGCTGCTTGTGGTGTCGTTCCTCGTCGGGCTGGTCATGAATGCCTTCGGCTGGTCGCCGATGGATGTGCTTTATGGCATTCGCAAATTCTTCATCGACCTGTGGAATTTGGGCTTCCACGCCATCGACCGCTTTCTCGGCTACATCCTGCTCGGTGCCGCGATCGTCGTGCCGGCCTTCATCCTGCTCAGGATCGCTAACTACCGGAAGTGAATTTTCAGGCGTAGCCCGCCGCCACCTCGAACAGGATGGCGTGCCGTGCAGCAAGTGCTGCGACATCCGTCGAATAGCCGCCGCCGATAACGCCGCATACCGGTATCCCAAGCGTGCGGAAATGGCGGATCACCATATCGTCGCGGGCGCGCAGCCCGTCATCCGTGAGCGACAACCTGCCGAGCCGGTCCTCGACATGGACATCGACGCCGGCATTGTAGAAGACGAGGTCCCAGCGCCTTCGCGCCGACAGCTCCGGCAGGATGGCGTCCAGCCGCTCCAGATAGGCTGCATCGCCGGCGCCGTCGGGCAGGGCGACATCGAGATCGGAGGCGATCTTGCGCGCGGGGTAGTTGCGGTCGCCATGCATGGAGAAGGTAAACACGCGCGGCTCGTCGTTCAGGATATCCGCCGTGCCGTCGCCCTGATGCACGTCGAGGTCGACGACCAGAATGTTTTGGACAGCAGCTTCGGCGAGCAGCACCAGCGCGGCAACGGCTACGTCGTTGAAGGTGCAGAAGCCGGCGCCTTGCGCGCGCCGTGCATGATGGCTGCCGCCGGCGGTGTTGCAGGCGATGCCGTTCAGCAACGCTAGCCGCGCCGCCAGCACCGTGCCGGCCGTTGCGAGCTTCGCCCTCAGCGAAACCCGCGGTCCGACGGGAAAGCCGATCTCGCGCTCGATCGCCACCGGCACTTTGCAGGCAAGCACCTGGTCGACATAGTCTGCCGCGTGGGCAAGCTTCAGCCATGATGGCCGCGCCGCCTCCGGCTTGTTGAGCGCTTCGGGACGTGCCAGGCCGCGTGCCCGCAACGCATCCATCAGCAGCGGATATTTGCTCATCGGGAAGCGGTGGTTGACGGCGAAGCCGGCGTCATAGTCGGGATGATGAACGATCTGCAAGGGCATGGGGCGGCCGGTGCGCCAGAGGCGGATTTCGGTTGACCATAACGGGGTGGATGGTTGCGCGAGGTCCGCAAACTGGGGCACATCGGCTGGCCGATCAAGCCGCAACGGGAAGCAACACGCGTTTGGAGCAGGCTTTACCCACCGAAGCCCACGCCACCGAAGCCGGGGCCTTCGTCGTCACCAACCGCTCGGTGCTCGCCATCGCCGTGCCGATGACGCTTGCCTATCTGACGACGCCGCTGCTCGGAATTGTCGACACGGCGGTGGTTGGGCAGTTCGGCGACGCCGCCCTTCTCGGCGGCCTGGCGGCCGGCGCCCTGATCTTCGATGTCGTCTTCACCACCTTCAATTTCCTGCGCTCCGGCACCACCGGCCTCGTCGCCCAGGCCTTCGGGCGCGGCGATGCGCTGGAGGAGCAGGCGGTGTTCTGGCGCGCCGTGCTGATCGCGGTCGTCGCCGGCGTCGTGCTTGCCGCGCTTGCGCCGCTGGTCTCCACCGCCGGGCAATGGTTCATAGGCGCCGAACCGCGCGTCAGCGCGGCGATGGACGTCTATATCCGCATCAGGATGCTCGCGGCACCGTTCTCGCTGATCAATTACGCCATCCTCGGTTACGTGCTTGGGCGCGGCGAGGGCGGGCTCGGGCTGATGCTGCAGTTGATGCTGAACGGCATCAACATCGTCCTCTGCTTCCTGCTTGGCCTGGAGCTCGGCTGGGGCGTTGCCGGCGTTGCCTGGGCAACGGTCACCGGCGAATTCGTCGCCATGCTGCTTGGTCTCGCCATTGTCGGCCGGCGCTTTTGGGCGGCGCCCAGGCTGCCGCGCCACCGCGTCCTCGATCTGCCGGCATTCCTGCGCATGATGTCGCTCAATCGCGATATCATGATCCGCTCCTTTTCGCTGCTCGCCGCCTTCGCGCTGTTCACGCGCCAGGGCGCACAATTCGGCACTCTGACGCTGGCCGCCAACGCCGTGCTGATGAACCTCTTCCTGGTTGCCGGCTATTTCCTCGATGGTTTCGCCACCGCTGCCGAACAGCTCGCCGGGCGCGCCATCGGCGCCCGTGCCGCCACGGCGTTTGATCAGGCGGTGCGTCTGACGCTGCTTTGGGGGCTCGGTCTGGCCGGCGCGGCGACGCTCTTCTTCCTGCTGGAGGGCACGGATCTGATCGCCCTGATCACGACCTCGACGGACGTCCGCGCCATTGCCGACATCTACCTGCCCTGGGCGGCGTTCACCGCGCTCAGCGGCGTGCTGGCTTTCCAGATGGACGGTGTCTTCATCGGCGCAACATGGTCGCGCGACATGCGCAACATGATGCTGTTGTCATTCCTGGCGTTCAGCGCCGCGCTGCTGATCCTGGCGCCGGCCTTCGGTAATCACGGCTTGTGGGCGGCGTTGCATGTCTTCCTGCTGGTACGCGGCTTCAGCCTGCTCGCCATATTGCGGCTGCGGGTGCGCACAGCCTTTAACTGATCGCTAAAGCGGTTTCGCCGCCCAGTGATCGAGGCGGCTGTCGCGAAGCTCGCACAGCGACTTCAGCCCTTGATTGTCCATGAAACGGGCCATGCCGGAAAGAATGCGCCCCGGCAGCGCGGGCCCGGCATAGATCATGCCGGTATAGAGCTGGACGAGATCGGCGCCGGCACGGATCTTTTCCAGCGCCGTCTCGGCGGAATCGACGCCGCCGACGCCGATGATAGTGGGATCCGGGCCAAGCAGTTTTCGCATCCTTGCCAGCACGATAGTCGAGCGCTCGAACAAGGGTTTCCCCGAAAGCCCGCCGGTCTCGCCGGCAAGGCCGGCGCTGCTCAGGCCGGCTCGCGCGATCGTTGTGTTGGAGACGATGACGCCGTCCATTTGCTTGTCGCTGATCTCGGCAGCGATGTCCTCAAGCTCGGCCTCGACCAGATCCGGCGCGATCTTGAGGAACACGGGCGGTTTTGCCGGTGCCGCCGCACGCGCGGCCATGACCCGCGACAGGAGCTCGCCAAGCTGTTCGCGCGCCTGCATGTTGCGCAGGCCCGGCGTGTTCGGCGAGGAGATATTGATTGTCAGATAGCCGGCGTATCGCGCGAATCGGATCACGCCGCGCTCATAATCACTGACGCGGTCGGCGCTGTCCTTGTTGGCGCCGATGTTGATGCCGATGATGCCGGGGCGGCCTTTTCGGGCGGCAAGACGCTTCTCTGCGGCGGCGTGGCCTTCATTGTTGAAGCCCAGCCGGTTGATCACCGCCCCGTCCGAAGGCAGCCGGAAGATGCGCGGCTTCGGATTGCCCGTCTGCGGCAGCGGCGTGATGGTGCCGACCTCGGCGAAGCCGAAGCCGAGGCCGAGCAGCGCGTCCGGCACTTCGGCATTCTTGTCGTAACCCGCGGCCATGCCGAGCGGGTTCGGGAAATCCAGCCCGCAACGGCTGACCTTTAACCTGTTGTCGTGCGGCGGACGACCGGCGACCGGCAGCCCGCATCTCAGCGCGGCAATCGACAGCCCATGCGCGGTTTCCGGATCGAGCGTAAACAGCAGTTTCTGGCCGATCCGGTCGAACGCGCTCATTCGGCCTCCAGCGCCGGGAATTCATGCCGGCCGTCAGCGCCGAGCGGCAATGCCTGCACCGAAACGATCGCATCGAGGCCGAGCCCGCCATAGAGATGCGGGAACAGGGCGCCGCCGCGCGAGACCTCATATTTCAGCGCATCGCCGAGGCGCGCGCTGTCGACGGCAACCAGCAGCAACCCGGCCTGGCCGGCGAAATGTTTTACTGCCGTTTCCCGAACCTGCCCGGCGGTGGAAAAATGGATGAAGCCGTCGGCAACGTCGATAGGCGCGCCGGTGAAGCGGCCTTCTCTTTCAGCCTCGCGCCACAGCGCCTCGGGAACTATCTTGTAGATGATCTCGGACATGGTTGCGCTATAGTCCGAACCGACCACGCGGGGAAGGGCAGGCCCGTGTTCTTCTCCATTTCAGGTTGGTCCCCATTTCAGGCGCAAACTGTGATAGATTGCGCTGACTGGCTCATGGAGGAAAACATGCGTCTGAAACACGTCTTGATCCCCGCAGCAGTGGTGTCGCTTGTCGCGGCGTCGGCCTTTTCCGAGGAAGCCGATCGCTACCGGTTGGAGAAATCGGCCAATGGCTATGTCCGCATGGATACGCAAACCGGCGCCATGTCGCTCTGCGAGGAACGCTCTGGCCAGCTCGTCTGCAAGACGGCGGCCGACGAACGTGCCGCCCTCCAGGATGAGGTCGACCGGCTGCAAAATTCGGTGAAGGCGCTCGACGAGCGCGTCGCCAAGCTCGAAAATTCGCTTGCCGCGCGTTTCGAATCGACTTTGCCCAGCGAGGAGGATTTCAACAAGACGATGGGCTACATGGAGCGCTTCCTGCGCAGCTTCATGGACATCGTCAAGGACATGGACAAGGACGAAGACGGCGCCAAGCCCAATTCGCAAAAGACCTAGGCAATTCGCAAAAAGACCTGGGGCGGGAATAGCAAGCCGGCCACGCCGAACAGCAGGCGTAGCGTTATGATCGTTCAGATCCTGCAAGGCGGAAAATCGCCAACGGGATTCGGGGAGGGATATCACCGTTGGGCTACACATTCGTCATTGCCGACGATCATCCGCTTTTTCGCGGTGCATTGAGGGAGGCACTCGCGGGCATCGGAGACGTTGCCGCCATTCACGAGGCCGGCGATTTCGAAAGCGCCAAGGCGCTGGTCCTGGCCAATGAGGATGTCGATCTGGTGCTGCTCGATCTCTCGATGCCGGGGGCAAGCGGTCTTTCCGGCCTGATTTCGCTGCGCGGCATCCATCCGGCGGTGCCGATGATGGTGGTCTCGGCGCATGACGATCCGGTGACGATCCGGCGCGCGCTCGATCTCGGCGCCTCCGGCTTCATCTCCAAATCGGCCAGCATGGAGGAGATCCGCAATGCGGTGCAGTCGGTGCTCGCAGGTGATATCGCGGCACCCGCCGGGGTCGATCTCGGTGTCGAGCGCGATCCCGAGATTTCCGACCTGATCAAGCGCCTGCAAGCGCTGACTCCACAGCAGACGCGCGTGCTCGGCATGCTGGCTGAGGGACTGCTCAACAAGCAGATCGCCTATGAGCTCGGGGTCTCCGAAGCGACGATCAAAGCGCATGTCTCGGCCATCCTGCAGAAGCTCGGCGTCGACAGCCGCACGCAGGCGGTGATCCTTTTGTCCAAAATCGGCAGCGACCCGCTGCAGACGGCCGGCTGATTCCTATTCGGCCGCCGGCGCCAGCGGCCTGACCCTGGCCATCATCGAGCGCAGCATCGCCGGTTTCAGTGGTTTGCTGATCACCGGCACGTCCAGCCTGCCGGCAGCGGCGCGAACCTCGCTGGAGCGGTCGGCGGTGACCAGCACGGCCGGCAGGTCCTCGCCATGGATCGCACGCAACTGGGCGATCGATTCGAGGCCGGTCCTGTTGTCGAGATGATAGTCGGCAAGCACGATGTCCGGCCGATGCATGCCGGACCTGTCGAGATCCTCCGCGCCGGAAAGCGTGTCGACGCTGCAGCCCCAACCCTCGAGCAGGAGCCGCATGCCGTCGAGGATGCGGGCGTCGTTGTCGATGCAGAGCACATTGAGCCCGGCAAGCGAGGCCGCTGCACGGGCAGGCGGCTTCGCCTCCGCCTCACGCCGCGGTGCCTGCACGGCCGCCACCGGCAGCAACACGGAAAAGCGTGTGCCCTTGCCTGGGTTGGAGAAGATCCGGATTTCGAGGCGCAGGACGCGGGCGATGCGGTCGACAATGGAGAGCCCAAGGCCGAGGCCTTCCGCCTCGCGTGCGCCCTCGTCGAGCCGGGTGAATTCGCGGAACACGGTGTTGAGCTTGTCGCCGGCAATGCCGATGCCGGTGTCGATAACCTGGATCTCGGCCAATTCGCCGCGCCGCCGCACGCCGACCAGGATGCGGCCATGGCGCGTGTATTTAATGGCGTTTGAGACCAGGTTCTGGATCAGCCGGCGCAGCAGATTGCGGTCCGTCATGACGCTGAGCGACGACGGCATGATCGAGAGTTCGAGCTTCTTTTCGGCGGCAAGCGGCCGGAAGTCGTTGCCGATCTGGCGCAGCAGCCCGTCGAGGCCGAAGCTCGTATCGTCCGGCTTCATCGCGCCGGCATCGAGGCGCGAAATGTCGAGCACCGCACCGAGGATGGTCTCGACCGATTCCAGCGACGATTCGATGTTCATCGCCGCCTTGCCGGCAGGTCCCTTGCCGGTCTTCTCGATCAGCGACGAGCAATAGAGGCGGGCGGCGTTCAGCGGCTGCAGGATGTCGTGGCCGGCGGCAGCGAGGAAGCGGGTCTTGCCGAGATTGGCCTCCTCGGCCAGCATCTGCGCCTGCGCCAGCTCCTCGTTGACGCGGGTGAGCTCGGCGGTGCGGCTCTTCACCCGCTGTTCCAGGGATTCGTTGGCGCGCTTAAGCGCCAGATCCTGCTCGACACGTCCGGAAATGTCGGCGTAGGTGGCGACGATGCCGCCATCCGGCATCGGATTGGAGCGCAATTCCAGGATGCGCCCGCTTGTCTTCAGCTCCATCTGCCATGGGCTGACGAAGCTGGTCAGGCGGTTGAGCATGGTGACGCGCTGGTCTGCCGGTATGTCACCGCGCTCGGCAAGGTGGCGCAGGATACGATCGAGTGAGACGCCGACCTGGCCCATCTCGTCGGGCAGGTCGAACAGCGCCCGGTACTGGCGGTTCCAGCAAATCAACCGGAAATCGCGGTCGAAGACAGTGATGCCCTGTTCCATCTGGTCGAGTGCGATCTGCAGCAGATCGCGATTGTGCTGCAGCGCCTCCGTGGCGTCGTCGAGCAGGCGGAAGGCGTCCTTGGATTCGCGGTCGTTGCGTCGCAGCAGCAGCGACAGGATCAGCCGCGCCGAGGATGAGCCGACGGCACTGGCCAGAAGTTGTTCGGAGAAGCGGATGACGTCCATGCTGGCCTGTTCGTTGCCGAGCAGGGAAGTGCCGCTGCTCTTTTCGAACGACTGAAAGGACCGCTCGGTCCGTTCGACACCGAGATAGCGCGCGATCGTGTCCTTGAGGTCGTTGACGGTAATGGTGGTGCGGAAGCGGCGCAGGCTGGGCAGCGGACCCGCTTCGCGCGGCACGAAGATCGACGCCTGGATGCGTTCCAGCGGCACCGACGCCCGCGACAGCGAGCCGAACACAAAAAACAGCGTGTTGATCGAGAGGCTCCACAGCACGCCATGGTTCAGCGGCTCGGCGACGGTGCCGAAAAGCGCTTGCGGCCGCAACGCATCTAAGCCGAACAGGCCGTGGACGAGGATGCCGGTATCGGGCGCGACGAGCGAGGGAAGCAGCAGCGTGTAGCTCCAGACGACGATGCCGGCGACCATGCCAAGTGCGGCACCCCGGCCGTTGGCGCCGCGCCAGACCAGGCCGCCGATCAACGCCGGCGCGAACTGCGCGATCGCGGCGAACGACATCAGGCCGATCGAGGACAGCCGCGCGCTGTTGGTGCTCTCGCGGTAGTAGAGGAAGGCGATAAACAGCATGATGAAGATCGCCGCCCGCCGTACATTGAGGATGAGCGTCGACCAGTCCTCGTTCTCGGAGGTCGTGGTCCGCAGCAATCGCCTCACGAACAGCGGAATGACCAGGTCGTTGGAGATCATGATCGACAGCGCGACGCTTTCGACGATCACCATTGCGGTCGCCGCCGACAGCCCGCCGATGAAGGCGGCCATGGCCAGCACGTCGTGGCCGCTGAACAGCGGCAGCGACAGCACGTAAAGGTCGCTGCTGGTCTTGGGGCCGACCAGTTCCAGGCCGGCCAATGCGATCGGCAGCACGAACAGGTTGATTGCCACCAGATAGAGCGGAAACACCCATGTCGCGGTGCGCAGCTCGGCCTCGCTGCGGTTTTCGACGATGGTGACGTAGAACTGGCGCGGCAGCATGAGGATGGCAAAGCCGCTCAGGCATGTCAGCACCAGCCAGGTAGCGAGCGAGGTGTTGTAGCCCATCGCCTGGCGCACCTTCGTGTTTTCGGCGAGCTGGTCGAACATATCGCCTGGCCCGCCGAAGATCAGGAACGTGACCATCAGGCCGATCGCCAGGAAGGCGGCGAGCTTGACCACGGTCTCGACCGCCACAGCCAGCACCAGCCCGTCCTGGTGCTCGGTGGCATCGGCGTGGCGCGTGCCGAACAGCACCGCAAACAGCGCCAGCAGCATGGCAACGACCAGCGAGATGTCGCTGACGAACGGATCGAACGACGGCGGCGAGCCGGTATAGTGCTCGACCATCAGGCTGACCGAGCCGGAGATGGCCTTCAATTGCAGCGCGATATACGGCACGGCGCCGATGGTCGCGATCAGCGTGGCGATCGCCGCGACAGCAAAACTCTTGCCGTAGCGGGCGCCGAGAAAGTCGGCGATCGAGGTGATCTTCTCGGTCTTGGCCAGCCTGACGATGCGCTGCAGCAGCGGAAAGCCGAACACAAACACCAGCACCGGTCCGATATAGATGCCGAGGAACTCGAGGCCGCGCTCGGAGGACAGCCCGACCGAGCCGAAGAAGGTCCAGGAGGTGCAGTAGATGGCGAGGCTGAGCGCATAGATGAAGGGCCGGGCGCGGCCAGGCCCGGTTGAAGTCGAGCGGCGGTCGCCCAGGCTGGCGATGACGAACAGCAACGTCACATAGGCGATCGCGATGATGACGATGAACCAGCCCTGCACGGCTCGAACTTCCTCCCTGCGCCGATTTTTTCATCCGGCCTTGCAGACGCAATCACAGCTTGGCCACTGAGTCCATCGCGGCTTTCGGCGCATTATGGCCGCGGCTTCGCGCAATCCAGGCCGGGGAAACACGTCTTTGCGCCTGTCGCAACCGCAGGTTTTTGCTATTCTGCCCGCCGGTCGATGCCGAGGCGTGGACGGCAGCACGGCCGGTCAGGACAAGGAGGGTCGAATGCTGAAAGAATTTCAGGAATTCATTTCCAGGGGCAATGTGATGGACCTGGCCGTCGCCGTCATCATTGGCGCTGCCTTCGGCAAGATCGTCACCTCGCTGGTCGACGACATCATCATGCCGGTCATCGGGGCGATTTTGGGCGGATTGGACTTCAACAACTACTTTCTGCCCTTGTCCTCGGCCGTTAACGCCACATCGCTGGCTGAGGCAAAGAAACAGGGCGCGGTCTTCGCCTATGGCAGCTTCATCACCGTGGCGCTGAACTTCCTTATCCTCGCCTTCATCATCTTCGTGATGGTCAAGGCGGTGAACAATCTGCGCCAGCGGCTGGAGCGTGAAAAACCGGCCGCCCCGGCCGCTCCGCCGCCGGCCGACGTCGCGCTGCTCACCGAAATTCGCGATCTCCTCGCCAGAAAGTAGCGCCTGCGGTAACTTTCTGGACCAAAACCCCGGTCGCTTGCGGCCGGGGTTTTCTGTTTTCGTCCGCCCTGAAACACGCTAGCAGTCGAGCAAACGAAAACGGACCCATCCATGACCCTGATCGATACTCTGCGCGCCGAAGCGCGGGCGGCGCCTGAAAGCGGCATTGTCGCCGTCATGAACCGTGGCCGCGGCCGCGACGGCATGATCCCGCTCTGGGCCGGCGAGGGCGACCTGCCGACGCCTGCCTTCATCACCGATGCAGCCGCCAAGGCACTCGCCGGCGGCGAGACCTTCTACACCTGGCAGCGGGGCATTCCCGAACTCAGGCAGGCGCTCGCCCGCTACTATACCAGGCATTTCGGCAAGACTTTCGCCAACGAGGAATTCATCGTCACCGGCTCCGGCATGCACGCCATCCAGATGGCCATCGATGCGGTGGCCGGCAAGGGCGACGAACTCGTCTACCTGTCGCCGGCATGGCCGAACTTCGCCGCCGCCGCCGGCGTCGCCGGCGCCGTGCCGGTCCCGGTCACGCTCGACCAGTCGGGCAATGGCTGGTCTTGCGATGCCGACAAGATCGCAGCGGCGATCACGCCACGGACCAAGGCGCTGTTCGTCAACACGCCGTCCAACCCGACCGGCTGGACCGCCGACAAGGAGACGCTGCAGGCGATCCTCGACCTTGCCCGTGAAAGGGGCCTGTGGATCATCGCCGACGAGATCTACTCGCTGTTTCATTACGGCCATGGCCGCGCGCCGTCCTTCATCGACATCATGGCCGATGAGGATCGCATCCTGTTCGTCAATTCCTTTTCCAAGAACTGGGCGATGACCGGCTGGCGCATCGGCTGGATCAAGATCCATCCCGCCTTGCAGCAGGTGTTCGAGAACCTGGTCCAGTATTCGACGTCCGGCGTTGCGCAGTTCATGCAGCGCGGCGCCGTCGTTGCCCTCGATGAGGGCGACGCCTTCATCGTCGAGCAGGTGGAGCGGGCGAGGGCGGCGCGCGACCTGGTGTGCGGCATTCTCGCCGAAACCGGCAGGGCGCGGTTCACCGTGCCGCAGGGCGCATTCTATCTGTTCTTCGCGGTCGACGGCATCTCCGATTCCCGCGCTGCCGCCTTCGACATGGTCGACCGCGCCAATGTCGGCCTGGCTCCCGGCACCGCCTTCGGCCCCGGCGGCGAAGCCTTCCTCAGGCTGTGCTTCCACCGCCGTCTCGACCAGCTCGAGGAAGCCGCGCACCGGCTGGCGAAATGGATGAAGAATATGTGAGGTTCAGGTCGGACGGAGCCGGATACGGGCGCAGGCAACCTGGATCGCTGCACTTCTCGGCCGCTGTAACGGCATGGATCCTAGGGTCTGCGCTCCGCTTCGCGTTCGCTCCGCCCTAGGATGACGAAGCGAAGGGAGGCTTCCAGCCAATCTCCGACGTCCGCGATTGGCCTTACGCCACCACACGTTCGTCATCCTAGGGCGTAGCAGGAGCGAAGCGACGTAGCGGAGACCCTAGGATCCATATGTGGACGGCGCCCTGCCTGCAACGGTTGTTTTGCGTCGTTTTCGATCGCTTGCGTCCATATGTCCGGCCTTTGAGCACGGTCCT